>CAYQXO010000007.1:0-45952 GCA_964421495.1 uncultured Balneolaceae bacterium
TCACTTTACCATGGGACCCGGGGAAGCCGCACAGGCCACTCATTTAATCGGACCCGATTTCGCCGTTCCCATTCATTATGGAACCTTTCCGGTATTAGACGGCAAACCGGAGGATTACAAGTCTAATGTCGAAGAAATCACGGATACCGAAGTATGGATCCCCGATGCAGGTGAAAACTTCCTGGCTTAAAAACCATTTCGAAAGCCGCCGTCCGGTAAAGGCGGGGCGGCGGCTTTTCTATTCACTATGTCTCTTATTAAGCAATGAGCTTATCATAACTACCGGTAAACAACATAAATAAATATACGGCCACGCCCGTAACGGATACATAAACCCAAATCGGCCAGGTCCATCGCGCCACCTTGCGGTGCTTTGCAAATTTCTTCCGATAAGCACGGTATAAAGTAACCGGAACCAGCGGAACCAGTGCAAAAGCTCCCACAATATGAGTAATCAAAATTGTATAATAGGGAAACCGGATCCATCCCCGACCCTCAAATCCGACCGATCCCACTTTATAATGAAATACCAGGTAACTGATTAAAAAAAGAATCGAGGTTAAAAAAGCCGAAAGCATCATGCGAAGATGCAAGTCTATCCGTCCCCGCTTGATCCAGTAAAAACCGGCTAATAACAAGCTCAGGGAAATGAAATTCAAAATGGCATTAACGAGCGGAAGATAGTAGTAGGTCATAAGTTATACAGCCTGCAAATTAAGTATTAACACCTTACACCCGGGCACCCTGTTTTATTATTTGATCCCCGGCGCAAATTTATGCGTAATTTTTTTGTTATATATTCGGCTAATTTTATAGTTTTGGTCATCCAATTTACTGGAAAGTTACGAACCAAAAACGCGGGCTAAAAACATAATTTAAAATTGTTCTAAATAAGAAAATCCGGGTTATAAAGGTTCTATAATAGTCAGATTTTATATACTTTCTCTCCGTTCTGACAAAATTGAATTTATTTAATTAACTGATAGAATACATCACTTTATAATAAGCGAGTGACATGGCTCAGATTTTTCCAAAATGGGTTGATCGGATACCCCGTCGATTACTGGTTGGCTTGTTAATAGGGTTAAACGCCGCCGTTTTCGGGGTTTGGTATTTTTTCTCTCCCGAATATACAGATGTAGGATACCAACCGGAACAACCCGTTCCCTTTAGCCATGAGATGCACGCCGGCGAACTCGGACTGGATTGTCAGTATTGTCATACGCAGGTTTTTGAATCAAAACAGGCCAATGTGCCGGCCACGCAGACTTGCATGAATTGTCATGACCAGATAAAGACGAATAGTGATTCGCTAAAAGAAGTGCGGGAAAGCTGGGAGACCGGGCAACCGATCGAATGGATTCGAGTTCACAACCTGCCTGACCATGCCTACTTCAGCCATGAGGCGCACGTGAACGCGGGCGTGGGATGCGAGTCGTGTCACGGCCGCATAGACCAAATGGAAGTAGTACGCCAGGTTGAACCGCTTAGTATGAGTTGGTGTCTGGATTGCCATCGGAATCCCGAAGATCAGATCCGGCCGGTCGGCGAAGTAACTACAATGGGCTACGACCCCGAAAATCAGAAGGAAATCGGGGAACGCCTGGTTACCAAAAAGAATATTCATCCTCCTCAATACTGCCAGGGATGTCATTATTAATGGTATTCACGAATCCGGCAAGATCCGCAAATACGTAATCAACGATTACAATAATTCATGAGCACGGAGACCAAACAACCTAATTACTGGAAGAGCCTGAACGAACTGGCTCAAAACGAGGAGTATAAAAAATATCTCGAGCGGGAGTTCCCGGAAAACGCGACGGAACTGAATGACGACGTTTCTCGGCGAAGTTTTCTGCGCGTTATGGGAGCTTCGATCGCTTTAGCCGGATTTGCCGCTTGCCGGAGACCGGTCCAGAAAATCATGCCCTACAGCAAGCAACCGGAAGACCTGGTGCAGGGCGAGCCGCTGCATTATGCCACGGCCATGCCTTTTAAAGATAGTGTAACGGGACTTTTGGTTGAAACGCACGAAGGGCGACCAACCAAAATCGAGGGGAATGAACAGCATCCGGCAAGTAACGGCAATACGAATACGTTCCAGCAAGGAGCGGTCTTGGGACTCTATGATCCTGATCGCTCCCGGTATATCCGGCAAGACGGGAACCGGTCTTCCTGGAATGATTTCTCCAGCTTCTGCCGTGAACAATTTCAGGATACCGATCAAAAGATCGCCTTTATCGCGGAAAACAATTCCTCGCCGACGTTTCAGCGACTCAAGAATGAAGTTCTGAACAAATTTCCTGAATCTGAATGGGTGACGTATGAACCTTTTGGGGAAGAAAATCGGCTGGAGGGACATAAACTGGCGTTTGACCAGAAACTGCGATCGGTCCGACGTTTTGACCAGGCAGATGTTATTGTATCGCTGGACGATGATTTCCTGAATCCGGCGGCCAACAAAAATAACGTACAGGGCATTGCCCGCTTTACCGAACGTCGGGCGGTGGAGTCGACCGACGACGATATGTCGCGGCTCTTCTCCGTTGAAAGCACTTTTTCACTCACCGGGTCCAACGCAGACAATCGCCTGCGGCTACCGTCCAGCCAGATTGAGCGTTTTACGTACGCTCTGGCTGCCCGGCTTTCACGGGAGCTTGACGGGCTTGAGGCTTTCAGCCAATACAGCAACGAATTTTCGCAACATCACTGGATTAACGTTCTTACGGACGAGCTCTTAAACAGCAGGGAACGATCACTGGTAACCGCCGGCAACGAGCATGCGCCGGAGGTTCACGCCGCCGTGGCCGCCATCAATTATGCACTGCAAAACAACGGCTCGACGATAACTTATCACTCGGTTCCCCATATTGATGAGGAGAATCAGCGAGCCAAGTTTGCCCGGATGATCGAGGATATGAACAACGGGCAATATGATGCGGCCGTCATTATTGGAACAAATCCTGTATTTACGGCTCCCAGCGATATTAACGTGGAACAAGCCCTGCAAAACACTTCCACGACCCTCCACCTCTCGAATTATTACAACGAAACGTCGCAAATTGCGAACTGGCATGTAAATCGGGCTCATTTCCTTGAAGCCTGGGGGGATGGATTTTCCTTTGACGGTACAAGATCTATCATTCAACCCCTTATATCTCCCCTCTACTCCGGTAAAAGCGAACTTGAATTCCTTGCAGCAGTCGGACGCGGGAAACAGGTTGAAGGCTATGAAATGGTCCGGCAAACCTGGCAATCCTATTATCCCGACAATTTTGAGAACACATGGGAGAAAATTCTGCATGACGGCGTTGATACGGAGGGACATTTTCCCGAAGAAAATGCCATGCTGTCTCCCGGTTTTGCCACCGAAGTTCAACAATTTATTACCGAATTGGATGACCGTAGCGGAATCGAACTTGTAATTCGCCCGGATACCAAGGTATATGACGGCAGGTTTGCCAATAACGGCTGGCTGCAGGAACTCCCGGAACCAATGACCAAGAATACGTGGGATAATGTGGCTTTGATGAGTCCGAATACCGCCGATCAACTGGGCGTTCAAAACGAGGACCTTATTGAAATAAGCACGGGCGAGCATACCATTAAATTGCCCGTATGGAAACAGCCCGGTCATGCCGACAACAGTATAACGACTACCGTGGGCCAGGGGCGAACCAGCCTCGGACGCGTTGCCAACGAAACCGGATTTAATACTTATCCGGCGCGAACGACTGCGGCCCCGCATTACCATAGCGATGTGTCTGTCAAAAAACTGGATTCCACGTACGAAATTGCCAATACGCAGGACCATCACAGTATGGAGGGACGACCCCTGTTACGTGAAACCACGTTGCAGAATTATCGCGAAAACCCGGAGTTCGCCTCGTACGAGCATGCACACGGCGGAGCCGAGCTTCCCGGGAAAAAACTCGCCGAGGAAAAGGGCGAGGAGTTCCCGATTCCCCTGTTTGAAGCACAGGAGTACCCCGATCACGAACCGCAGTGGGGCATGTCGATTGATCTGAATGCCTGCATCGGTTGCGGCACCTGCACCATTGCATGCCAGGCCGAAAACAACATACCCGTCGTCGGTAAACGCGAAGTGCGACGCGGGCGCGAAATGCACTGGATTCGAACGGACCGGTACTTTAAGGGGGATAACGAGGAAAATCCGGAAGCTTACCATCAACCGGTCCCCTGCATGCACTGCGAAATCGCACCTTGCGAACAGGTTTGTCCGGTAGCCGCCACCACGCACAGCGACGACGGCATGAATCAGATGACCTACAATCGCTGCATCGGAACCCGATACTGTGCCAATAACTGTCCGTACAAAGTTCGTCGATTTAACTTCTTTAATTACTCCCGGGAATTCCTGACATCAGGATCAGATCCCGAAATTGTTCAGATGGCGATGAATCCCGACGTTACGATACGATTCCGCGGCGTTATGGAAAAATGCACCTACTGCGTGCAGCGTGTTAACCGGGCTAAAGTGATTACCAAGAAAAAATCCGGCTCCGTGAAACCCCCGGACGGTATGGTGGAAACGGCTTGCCAGCAAGCTTGCCCGACCGATGCTATCTCATTCGGCGACCTTACCGATCGTACAAGTAAGGTTTCCGAAGAGAAGATGAATGAGCGAACCTACATCCTGCTTGAAGAACTCAATACGCGTCCCCGTACCTCGTATATGGCTAAACTGAGAAATCCGAATCCCGAATTGGCCTAATTAGAAATCCAATATTTACACATGAGTACTACTTACGAATACGTACCTAAGCCCAAATTGGTAAAGGGGGATCACGATTTTGGCAGTATAACGGATTTAATCTGTGAAACTCCTCTACAGAAAACCCCCAAGCTCTGGTATGTAGCTTTTGGACTGGCCAATATCCTGCTATTCATCCTGTTAGCACTTATCGGCTACCTGGTGTGGGAAGGTACCGGTATCTGGGGACTGAATAACCCCGCCGGCTGGGGATGGGCTATTATCAATTTCGTATGGTGGGTGGGTATTGGCCACGCCGGCACGCTGATATCTGCTATTTTATTTCTTTTTCGACAGGACTGGCGGACCGCGATCAACCGTTTTGCAGAGGCCATGACGATCTTCGCCGTAATGTGCGCTGGAATTTTTCCGGCTATCCATGTCGGTCGAATCTGGTTTATCTACTGGGTGTTCCCCATTCCCAACCAGATGGCCATATGGCCCAATTTTACCAGTCCCCTTCTCTGGGATGTTTTCGCCGTTAGCACCTATTTTACCGTTTCGCTACTGTTCTGGTATGTGGGACTGATTCCCGACTTCGCCACCCTGCGGGATAAAGCCAAAACTAAATGGAAGAAAATAACCTACGGCGTCTTTTCGCTGGGGTGGACCGGCAGTTTTCGGAACTGGTGGACGTACGAGAAGTGCTACATGATCCTTGCCGGACTGGCTACCCCCCTTGTGTTGTCCGTCCACACCGTCGTATCATTCGACTTTGCGGTTTCCCTGATTCCGGGATGGCACAGTACCATCTTTCCTCCATACTTCGTGGCCGGAGCCATCTATTCCGGATTTGCCATGGTGCTTTCCCTGATGCTTATCGCCCTGAAAATTTACGGGCTTGAAGACATCATGAATATCGAGATCATGGAAAAAATGAATATCGTCATGATGGCAACCGGGCTGCTGGTGGCTTTCGCCTACCTGATGGAGGGCTTCGTGGCATGGTACAGCGGATATATATACGAACAGGGTATTTTTAAACTCTACGTGGTCGGTCCCTACAGCTGGGGATTCTGGATTTTAATGTTCTGCAACGTCGTAACCCCCAATTTCCTCTGGTCAAAAACAATACGCCGCAACGTTACCCTGACCTTTATCATATCGATCCTGGTCAATATCGGAATGTGGTTTGAACGTTTCATGATTGCAGTCGCCTCGCTGTCGACCGACTTTATGCCCTCTTCGTGGGACTATTACTCTCCCACCTGGGTTGACATCTGGACCTACATAGGAACATTTGGACTCTTCTTCACCTTTTTCCTTTTATTTTTGCGTTTCTTCCCGATGATTGCGATAGCGGAAGTAAAAGCTGTCATGCCCCAGGCCGATCCGCATTATTACGAGGATTCTCATTCCCCGGGTAACGAGAGCGACGGGAATAACGAGCTAAACTCAAATAAGAAATAACCGGTATGGAATCTCAATCTATAAATAATCAGTCGCTACACGGCATCCTGGCGGAGTTCCGTAACCCGAAAGAATTGGTCGATGCAGCCCGCAAGGTGGAACAGTCGGGCTACAAGAAGTATGACGCTTATACGCCGTTTCCTATACACGGGCTTGAAAAAGCCATGAATCTCAAAGAGTCCCGGCTCGGCTGGATTGTATTTCTGCACGGCCTCGTCGGGGCGGCCGGCGCCCTGCTGCTTATGATCTGGACGATGGGATACGACTACCAGATGAATATCAGCGGCAAGCCCTTTATCGATCTGCCGGCTTTTATACCGGTAACCTTTGAGCTGACTATTCTTCTTTCCGCTTTCGGAGCCACGTTTGGAATGCTTTACCTGAACGGTCTTCCGAAATTTCATAATCCGTTGTTTAATTCCGATCGTTTTGAGAAGGTGACCGACGACGGATTTTTCATCGGAATTGAATCGGACGACGTCCTGTTTGAACGGGATAAAGTAAAGGAGTTGCTTCAGGATGCCGGAGCAACGCATATTGAAGAGATACATGATTCATGATAATTATCGAGGAGCACGATAAATGACTGTAACCCGAATCTCAGATTGATTATGCGCGCAGCAATGAATTTTATCAAATCCAATCCTTTTTACAGCTTGGGTATCCTGGCTTTGCTGCTGATATCCTGCCGGGGCAAGCCGTTCGACCACCAGCCGGTTCATCCGGTCATGAATATGGATCAACAGCAACGTTTTGAAGCCCAGGAGGAAAATCCCTTTTTCGATGACAATCGCGCCATGCGGCCCCCGGTCGATGGAACCGTGGCACGCGGGCAGTTAAAAACGAATACGGCCTTGCACGAAGGCGTTAACGGGGATGGTGACTATGTGGAGGAAAATCCGCTGGACGTCACCAGGTCATTCTTATACCGGGGCAAGGACCGATACGAAATCTATTGCGAACCCTGTCACGGTAAAGTGGGCGCCGGAGAGGGAATTATCATGACGGGTGACTACAACTACGTGCCGGCTCCTTCTTATCACACCGACCGACTGCGCGATATGCCGGACGGTCAGATTTACAGCGCCATCGCCAATGGCGTCAGAACGATGTCGAGCTATGCCAGTCAGATTTCGGTTCGCGACCGGTGGGCAATCGTTGCCTATGTTCGCGCATTGCAACGCAGTCAAAATGCCAGCCGACAGGAACTGGAGGATATGCAGGTATCGACCGACAGCCTGTTGGCCTCGTTCAAGGAACAACAAGAGGCGAAAGCCCAACAAAAGGCCAAGCAAAAAGATAGTGAAGAGGAAATTTCAGTAGAACACGGAAAGAAACTGTTTGCTCAAAACGGGTGCGGATCCTGCCATTCCGTGGACGGCTCCAGCGGCGTTGGTCCCACGCTTCAGAATCTATACAACCGTGAAGTTACCCTCAATAACGGTGAAACCGTAACGGCGAACGAAGAATATTTAAAAGAGTCAATCACTGATCCCAATGCCAAAGTTGTTGAAGGATATCAGCCGGTCATGCCGAACGTCTCCTCGGCAATGAGCGACGCGGAGATACAATCACTGGTCGAATATCTGAAAACTATCGAATAAACCACGTTTTCGACTCGGAAGCGAGTCAGTACGGTTCCGACAAATTCAGAATTAACCTACTTATGAGTAAAGTAAATATTAAAGATCAAATCACCTTCCCGGATAAGGTAGATCCCGTACGGGGACTTATTGCAACCGGGGTAGTGGGACTTATTGCGAGTGCGATCGGTTATTTCCTCAACCACGACCAGTTTTTCTTTTCCTATCTTACAAGCTGGGTATTTTACATGAGCATCGCCCTCGCTGCCCTGTTTTTCGTTATGCTGCAACATGTAACCCGTTCCTCCTGGAGCGTAGTGATTCGCCGCATCCCGGAAACATGGTCATATAATATTCTGCCCTGGGCTCTATTCCTGATTCCCGTTCTCCTGGGTATGCACTCTCTTTATCACTGGACCCACGAAAGCGCGGTTGCTCACGATCCGGTCTTGCAAGGCAAGGAACCGTGGCTGAACACCACCTTCTTTATCATTCGACAACTCATCTATTTTGCGGTATGGGGTTTTCTCGGCTACCGGTTACACAAGAACTCGGTCAGGATGGATGAAACCGGCGACTGGGGACTCCAGACGCTTTTGAGGCGAACCAGTGGACCCGGCATCTTCATTTTTGCCATTACGTTTGCATTTGCCTCCATGGACTGGCTGATGTCTATGGATCCTCACTGGTACTCGACGATTTTTTCCGTTTATTTCTTTGCCATGAGTATTCAGGCCTTCTTTGCCGTCCTTATTCTGACCGTCTTCTATTTGAAGCGCAAAGGAATCCTGGAAGAGAGCATCAACCGTTCCCACATCTACGATATGGCACTGCTTCTGTTCGGTTTTTCCATTTTTTACGCCTATATCGCTTTCAGTCAGTACCTGCTGATCTATTACGCAAATCTCCCCGAAGAAACCATGTGGTTCTATCATCGCTTGGAGGGGGGATACCAATACATCGCCTTGGCGCTTTTAATCGGTCGTTTTGTAATCCCATTTTTAGTATTGCTGCCTAAAAAGATGAAGGCGATAAAAAATGTGGTCGTCCCGATCTCCATCCTGATTGTTGCCATTCACTTTTTTGAGCTTTCTTGGCTTGTAATGCCTGTTCTGGACCACAATTTCAGTATAAACTGGATGGACGTGACGACCTTTGTCGGTCTCGGCGGTATCTTTTTCGGATTGTTTTTCCATAAGTTTCGCAAACACAAAATTATCCCGGAAAATGATCCACTGCTGGCCGAATCCGTAAATAAACACTGGTAATCACCCGTTTCCAGTAAACCGGATCCCGTGGAATTGTTATAACCTCCGTATAAACTCGATTTAATGTTATGGCTGACGATAATAAAACACATGGTAAAAAGGAAGAGGTAGAAGTCACCTCACAAGATCAATCGTTCCTTCGCTCCGTGGAACACGGCGTTATGGACGACGATATGGATTATAAAACCCTTTATTTCTGGAGCGGTTTTATCATTGTAATGGTGGTAATATTTCTTGTTGCCCTTATCGAAATGTTCGATTATACCTCTTATATTCTGAACGAAGGAGTGCAGGAACAAACTACGTACACTCAAATTGATGATCTGAAAGAAAGTGGACGGACCAGACTCAACTCCTTTGGGGTTGTGGATGCGGAACAAAACGTATATCATATCCCGATCGACAGTGTCATTCATAGGATGGCACAAGATACTGTCCAATAAATCGTTTCTGGGAGTCTGTCGGACTTTCCGAATCGTAACGAAAAAAAGTCACGTAGTCATTTAGACGTATTAACCTGTTAAAATTTCGATTTTTTCTATGGCTCAAAGCTCATCGGCTTCCCCAGACAATCAATATGTGGCGCATCATTTTATTGATGCTGATCAACAACTGGATACAGCCAAAATGGGAATGTGGATATTTTTGGTCACCGAAATACTTTTTTTCGGAGGCCTGTTCGCAGCCTATGCCATTTATCGCATTTGGTATCCGGAGCTCTTTGCCGAGGCATCGACTGAGTTGGATACGATCCTCGGAACCGTCAACACGGTCGTTCTTATCCTGAGTAGTCTGACGGTAGCCCTGGCCATTCGTGCAGCCAAACTGGATCACCAACGGTGGATCATACGCTATCTCGGCGCCACCATTTTACTGGCCTGCGTTTTTATGGTTATCAAGTATTTTGAGTGGACCCACAAGTTTCACCTGGGCATTTTCCCCGGCGAGTTTTATACGTATGAGGGACTTGAACACTCGATGGCCCCCATATTTTTCAGCCTATACTACGTGATGACAGGTCTGCACGGCCTACACGTGGTTATCGGCATCGGCTTGATGATATGGCTGATAATCGGTGCCAGAAAAGGAAAATATCACGACCAATACTACAATCCGGTGGAAATCACCGGACTCTATTGGCACCTGGTGGATATCATCTGGATCTTTTTATTCCCCTTGCTTTACCTTATTGGCTAAACGTAAAATTTTCTACATCCATGGATCTACATCACATACCCTCTAAAAAACAGCTTTTTGCAGTTGGCGGCACGCTAATGGTACTTACCGTCCTGACGGTAGCGGTAACCTTTATACATATACCAAGTCCCTTCAATGTAGTCGTGGCCCTGTTGATTGCCTTTGCCAAGGCCAGCCTGGTAGCTGCCTTTTTTATGGAGCTGTACTGGGATCGCCGTTTTAATTCAATGCTTTTGATACTTTCCGTTCTATTCGTAATCATTTTGATAGGGTTGTCACTCCTGGATATAGCTTACAGGGAAAACATCATCACCTCTTTTTGACGGATAATTTATTTCAGTATGATCAAAATGGTGCTATGATCACTTAACCCATTTTACACCGGGCTTTCCCTCGTTGTGATATGGAAAAGATACCGATTCCTAACGGATATTTACATGCATGCAATCCGCAGCTAAATTCATATCAACCCACCTGGCCATTGAAAAATGGGCGGCTTACTATGAAATGACCAAGCCGGGTATCACCTTTACGGTGGTGGCCAGTATGCTGATGGGATTTCTTATCGGATCCGCCGGCAGTTTTTCTTATCTGGTCATGTTGCATGCCACACTGGGTACTTACCTGATCGCAGCCGGTACTGCAGCTCATAACCAGTTTATAGAGCGTAAACTCGATCGCCTGATGAACCGGACCAGCTCCCGTCCCCTTCCCGAAAACCGGGTTTCGCCAGGCGAGGGATTCGTGTTCTCAGTAATTCTGATATTCGGTGGATTGCTTTACCTGGTTATGATGGTAAACTGGATAGCGGGACTAGTTTCCATTCTAACGACCGCACTTTACCTGCTGGTTTATACCCCGATGAAACGGGTGAGCTTCATTAATATGATTATCGGGGCCGTTCCAGGCGCTCTTCCCCCGGTCGGCGGCTGGGCCGCGGCTGGTGCAAGCCTGTGGGAGCCCGGCGTCTGGATTTTGTTTGGAATCATCTTTCTCTGGCAGGTCCCCCACGTACTGGCTATTGCCTGGCTGTGTAACGACGACTATCGCAATGCGGGCTTTAACATGCTTCCCCGGAACGACCGGCAGGGCTATAAAACCGCAGGTTTCGTACTTTTGTTTCTCCTTTTGTTAATCCCGGTAATATATTCCCTGTTTTATGTGGGAATGACCGGCATGATTTATCTTGCCGGCAGCTTGTTAGCCACTTTTGCCTATCTTTACTATGGAATTCGATTTTCCTGGAATCGGTCAAAAGACAACGCCAAACAACTGATGTTTGCCTCTTTCATCTACCTGCCCGTCGTCTGGCTCTTCATTCTGCTGGATTTTTTACTATAACTCGGTCTCTTTTTTCCAGGCGATTAGTCACAGCATCGGTCGGAGACGAGAGGACGGCTCTGAAGCATTTGAATTATGCAGCGAAAAGCAAAACAAGTAAACAATCCCATAATAGCGAAGTGTGAGACGAATCAAGGTAAAGCTGTTAGCGGCTGGATATTTCCAGCTTCAGAGCCGTCCTCTCGTCTCCGCCCGGTACTGTCGAACGTCTCCCCTTTAGCCATAAATATCCGGGTAGCGGCGTGGATCCGCTTCATGCATGATGGCGTAGATCTTGTCGAAGATATCTTCGGCATTGGGCTTCGAAAAATAATCCCCGTCAGACCCATAGGCCGGCCGGTGAGGTTTGGCTGACAATATCCGGGGAGCCGAGTCGAGGTAAAAGTAGCCTTCCTGTTCGTCCAGGACGTTCTGCATCATGAAACCTGTCGTGGCCCCCGGCATATCCTCGTCCAGAAACAGGACCCGGTTGGTTTTTTTGAGGGATTCCACGATTCGATGTTCGGTATCGAAAGGCAGCAACGTCCTCACATCGATCAATTCAACCGAAATATCAACATCCTGAAGCTCCTCGCACACTTTTTGCGCTATATTCAAGGTCGATCCGTAGGATACTACCGTTATATCCCGGCCTTCCCGAACCACTTCGGGAACGCCGAGAGGCATCGTGAAATTACCGAGATTGGAGGGTTTTTTCTCTTTTAATCGGTACGCGTTTAAAGGTTCAATAATCAGGGCGGGATCATCGCCCCGTAGCAATGTATTATAAAAACCCGCAGCCTGTGTCAAGTTTCGGGGCACGCATACATGAATTCCCCGCATGCCATGTATAATAAGGCCAAGCGGAGAACCGGAATGCCAAATGCCTTCCAGGCGGTGACCGCGGGTCCGAACGATTACCGGGGCCTTTTGGCCGCCTTTCGTTCGATACTGTACCGTCGCCAAATCATCGCTCATAATCTGATAGGCAAAGAGTAAATAGTCCAGGTACTGTATTTCAGCAATAGGCCGCAATCCCCGCATAGCCATTCCGATACCCTGTCCCACGATAGAGGCCTCCCGAATTCCAGTATCCCCTACCCGCATTTCGCCAAATTTATCCTGCAATCCCTCAAGTCCCAGGTTAACTCCGCCCAGACGACCTGTATCCTCACCAAATATCAGCGTCTCGGGAAATTTTTCCATCAATACCTCGAAATTATCTCGAAGCACGACCCTTCCGTCTACTTTATCTGCATCATTCTCGTACCGGGGAGGCGTTTCTTTAATATGGAGCGGACTATCTTCTGATTGACTGTACAAATGGGAATCATACCGCTCATCATTGGTGCCCTGGTATCGGTCAATCCATTCAATGAACTCCCGGCGGGCTTCAGACTGTTCATTACGCACGATACGGGCGGTTTTCCTGGCAGCTTCCATAATGTCCTTTCGACCCGGAGTCATCACTTCATCGAGCTCTTTGCGCACAGCTTCCAGGGACTCCGATTCAGAAGATTGAGAACTCAGTTTATCAATGTGCTGTTTTACCTGGTTCAGTTCCTCCTGTATGGGATCGCGAATTTGCTTCCACGCTTCCTGTTTGGCTTCGCTGACCTCTTTTTTGGCTTTTTCCTCGATCTCCTTCAATTCCTCTTCCGTGGCATACTCTTCCTCCAGGATCCACTGCCGCAACAGCCGGTTGCAATCATGCTCCTTTTCCCATTCCAGACGCTGCCCGCTTTTATACCGTTCGTGAGAACCCGAAGTGGAATGACCCTGCGGCTGCGTTAATTCCTCGACATGAACCACCACAGGTACATGATCTTCGCGAGCCAATTGAGCCGCCTCGTGATAGGTCTTGATAAGCTCCTTGTAATTCCACCCCTTTACGGAGAAAATTTCCAATCCCTTTTTCTCCTCGGTACGCTGGAAACCCTGGAGAACTTCAGAAATACTTTGTTTCGTCGTTTGATAGGATCTAGGTACTGAAATACCGTAGCCGTCATCCCATACAGAAAGAACCATCGGAATCTGCAATACTCCGGCCGCATTTAACGCTTCCCAGAATATACCCTCGGAGGTACTGGAATCACCAATCGTACCGAACACAATCTCATTTCCCTCCTCCGAAAAATTATTACCCTCGTCGAGCCCTTTCTGCTGGCGGTAAACCCGCGAGGCCAGCCCCAATCCCAACATTCTTGCCATTTGACCGCTAACGGGAGAAATGTCGGCCGAACTGTTTTTCCGTGTCGTCTGCACCTTCCATTTTCCCTCGTCATCCAAAAAACGGGTGGCGAAATGGTTATTCATCTGACGTCCGGCTGCAAATGGCTCGGCCTGAACGCTGGGATGACCGTATAATTGAGAGAAAAACTGCTTAATCGTCAACTCCCCGATAGCCATCATCAATGTTTGATCCCGGTAATATCCCGCACGCCAGTCGCCCGGCTCAAAAAATTTGGCTTTCGCTATCTGCGGGATCTCCTTGCCGTCTCCGAAAATTCCAAACTTGGCTTTTCCGGTCAGCACCTCTTTCCGTCCCAGTATCGAAGCCTCTCTGCTTTTTACAGCCAACTCATAGTCGCCCAGAATGGTGCTTTTTTCCTCGCTGCTTAGTGACTCCTCTCCCGTAGAGGTAGTTAGTTCTGCCTGTCCCATAAATAAAAGTTAAAGTTATACAGACAATCGCCCTCAAACTATGCAATCAGTATTTCTCTATTTGAAATTATAATAGTAACGGCAGCCATTTACAAAAATCGCTGCCCCCTCCCCTTTTCCGGAGGATTAAATAATAATTCCCAGAGGTCTTTGAAAAAAATGAGTCCGAATTTCACAACGTGTGAACCGCCAGCGCTCGATGCACTTCGCAGGCAATGATTCGCTCTGTAATCACCTGGAAATTTGGTAGTCAGTCTTGATCGTTTTGAGTCTCCGAAGCAGGGGACTCAATTGCTTCATCCGCAGCTTCTTCAACATAGGGATCGCCGGCATCCGTTATGGCCCCCTCCGATGCATTTGAAACCAGCCGGGCGTATTTATACAGGGAGCCGCTGCTCACCCGCAATGGGGGACGCTCCCACTGCGTCTTGCGCTCTTTTAACTCGTCGTTCTCCAATTCCACCGATATCATTCGGTTGACAGCGTCTATCGTGATGATATCGCCATCCTGCAGGAGTCCGATCGGACCCCCGACCTGCGCTTCCGGAGTGATATGGCCGATGACAAATCCGTGAGTCCCCCCCGAAAATCGTCCATCGGTAATCAAGGCTACCGAATCCCCCAAACCGGCTCCCATGATCGCCGCCGTTATCTGCAACATTTCGCGCATTCCGGGTCCGCCTTTGGGTCCCTCGTAACGGATCACCACGACATCGCCTTCTTTAACCTTTCCGTTTTCAATAGCTTCCAGACTTTCCTCCTCGGAATCAAATACCCGGGCCGGTCCTTTAAACCATTCTCCCTCCTTGCCGGTAATTTTTGCCACCGCTCCCCCGGGGGCCAGGTTGCCGTAAAGTATTTCCAGGTGACCCGTTTTCTTTATGGGGTTATCAAATGAGGCGATAATTTGTTGATCCTCATCCAATCCCGGTAAATCCTGGATATTCTCTTCCAGGGTCTGTCCCGTCACGGTCAGACAGTCGCCGTGCAAATAGCCATGCTCCAACAACATTTTTTGTACGCCCGGCACTCCACCAACGTTATAGAGATCCTCCATCAGATACTTCCCGCTTGGCTTCAAATCGGCCAGGTAGGGAGTTCGATCGCTGATCGTCTGAAAATCATCGATCGTCAGATCGACTTCAGCGGCACGCGCCATGGCCAGCAGGTGCAGTACCGCGTTGGTTGAGCCACCCAATATCGTTACCATCGTTATTGCGTTTTCAAAAGCCTTGCGGGTCATGATATCCCGGGGTTTGATATCCTCGGCCAACAGATGACGAATGGCCGCTCCCGCCTGCTCGCATTCCTTGATTTTGTCCTCGTGCGTTGCTGGAATAGAAGAACTGTAGGGCAAACTCAATCCCATCGTTTCAATAGCGGAGGCCATCGTATTGGCCGTGTACATGCCACCGCAGGCCCCGGCCCCCGGACAGGCGTTGCGAAGAACGTTATCCAGTTGTTCGCCGTCGATTTCTTCCGAGATATATTTTCCATAGGATTCAAAAGCCGAAACGATATCCAGTTTCTCCCCCTCATGACAACCGGGACGTATCGATCCCCCATATACCATTATACTCGGCCGGTTAAACCGGGCCATGGCTATAACCGCCCCCGGCATATTTTTGTCGCATCCCACGACCGAGATATTACCGTCATACCATTGCGCGTTCATAACCGTTTCGATCGAGTCAGCGATAACCTCCCGGGAAGGCAGGGAGAATTTCATCCCCTGGGTACCCATCGAAATACCGTCACTTACCCCGATGGTATGAAATACAAATCCGATTAATTCACTATTCAAAGCACTCTGCTTAATATGCTGGGCCAATCCGTTCAGATGCATATTACACGGATTGCCTTCCCATCCGGCGCTGGCAATACCAATCTGGGGTTTGTCCATATCTTCATCACTCAAGCCCACCCCGTACAACATTGCCTGGGAACCAACCTGGGAACGACGCTGGGTCAACCGGGAGCTATACTTATTTAATTTGTTGTCACTCATAGAAATAATGTCTGATTAATATTCCTGAATTATAATACACAGTTTCAACTCACCATAAAATGTAAAAGTATAAGTTTACTAATGCCATCAATTTTAAATGTTCTTCAGAAAGCCGGGGGAGGGCTCTTCAATCAGGGAAATTCAGCTGATCGAAGCTTTAGTAGTATTCGAATCTTAAATAACGGAATTTAGAGTTTATACGTTTTCAGTCATAAGGCTGAACAACCCAAGTGTTTCAGAGCCCTCCCCCGACTTTCTGAAGAACATTTAAACATTATGCAAAATAGTACTTGACAAACGATGCTGTATTAATTATATATCTGGGTAGTTTTGCGAGAAATAGCAATGGAGTTACTGATTCCCGAACTGGAAATACTTTTGAAAACATCGAACAAACATAATTCAGTTTACGCGGGCTTGTCTCCTCAAGCAGCAATACAAGAGACCGGTATAAGCCCTTCTTACGTTAATACCGCGGTACAAGCGCGTGCATCAAACTCCTCTATTGCGCTTTCTTTATCCAACCTATCGATTCTACGCAAACCCTCTGATCTCCTCCTACGAGGATTACTACTGACCATCTCTATTATTGGCCTAATCCTAATTAATAGCTAAACACCGGCCAGAGGGTTCCCCTACTACTTATGAGTGCTTACAGAAAGAGGGATCACCTCTGGGCAATCCCTATAGAATCTATCAATCCACTAATGGCACCATGAAAGAATCTACCGAATCCCAAGATATAAAAACCGATCAACAATCTGCGGAAAGTGCATCCGGTTCGCGCGAAATGGCCGGACACCAAATTTTTGTGGAAACGCTAAGAGATATCGGTGTAGAATCGATTTTCGGATATCCCGGCGGCGCCGTACTTGATATTTACAACACCCTGTACGATGAAACGGATATCAAACATATTTTAATCCGTCACGAACAGGCCGGCACGCATGCAGCCGACGGCTATGCCCGATCCACGGGTAAAACCGGCGTCGTACTTGCCACCTCCGGACCCGGCGGTACCAATACGGTAACCGGTATAGCAACAGCTTCAATGGATTCTATCCCGCTCGTGGTATTTACGGGACAGGTGCCGACCGACCTGATTGGAAATGATGCCTTCCAGGAAGCGGATATCGTCGGCATAACACGACCTATAACGAAACACAGCTACCTGGTCAAGGATGTAGGCAATCTGGAAGAAGTGATCCACGAGGCATTTCACATTGCCAATACGGGACGACCGGGACCCGTCGTGGTAGATCTTCCCAAGGATATGATCAAACAGAAAGCCCAATTCCGCGGCATGGACTCGGTTGAACTGTCGAGCTATCAACCGGTAACCCGGGGACATGAAACCCAGATTGCCAAAGCGGCAAATATGATTGCCGAGGCTGAACGTCCCCTGTTTTATGTGGGCGGCGGCGCCACGCTCGGAGATGCATCGGAAGAGCTGACACGCTTGGCTGAAAAGTATAATATCCCCGTAACGACCACCTTGATGGGGCTGGGAACCTTTCCCGAAGATAAACCCCAGTCCCTCGGCATGCTTGGAATGCACGGAACCTGGTATGCGAATATGGCAACGACCGAGTGCGATGTCCTTGTAGCGGTCGGCGCCCGATTTGACGATCGTGTAACCGGAAGACTGGACGGATTCTCCCCCAAATCCAAAAAAATTCATATTGACATTGATCCGGCCTGTATTTCCAAAAATGTCCCGGTTGATATTCCCATTGTGGGCGATGTAAAAAACGTATTGCCCAAACTGGAAAAATATATGCGACAGCCCGAGGTCGACGAATGGTGGGATACCATTAATCAATGGAAGCAGGATCATCCACTGGTAGTTCCGGATAATGATGAAGAAATTATGCCCCAGTTCATGATTGAAAAGCTTTCTGATGCCACGAATGGAGAAGCCATCGTCGTGTCTGACGTCGGACAGCATCAAATGTGGGCCGCCCAGCATTACACGTTCAACTACCCGCGCTCCTTTCTGTCTTCCGGCGGACTCGGGACGATGGGCTACGGTTTTCCCGCCGCCCTGGGTGCGGCCGTGGGCAATCCGGATCGAATCGTCCTGTGCATTACCGGCGACGGCGGCTTTCAGATGACGGCTTATGAATTGGCTACTGCCGTAGAATACCAGATACCGATCAAAATAGCCATCATGAATAACAATTACCTGGGCATGGTACGCCAGTGGCAACAATTGTTTTATGACAAGCGATACAGCCATTCCTCCATGAAACAGGGTAACCCCGACTTTGTTAAATTGGCTGAAAGTTATGGAGCTGTCGGGTTGCGCGCAAGCAAACCGGACGAGGTGGATCCCATGCTTGAAGAGGCGATGAAAGTCGATGATCGACCCGTGGTGATGGACTTTGTAGTCCAGGAAGAAGCGAATTGCTACCCGATGGTCCCCTCCGGAGCCGCACTCTATGAAATGATCGAAAGCGATGACGAATAAAGTAGAAAACACTCAAATGGCAAATGAATCAGAAAACGGGGAGCAAAACAGCTCTCCCAAACACACTATCTCCGTATTGGTGGAGCACAATTTCAATGCCCTTTCCCGTATTGTGGGTTTGTTCAGCGGACGGGGTTTTGAGATTGACAGTATCAGTTTCGGACACGGTCAGGAGCCGGGCCTGGCACGTATAACCATCACCACCCGGGGCGACGAACAGATTATTGAGCAGATTACGAAACAACTGCACAAGATTATCGATGTACACAAGGTTACCGACCTTACCTATGAACCGCTGGTCGAAAGGGAGCTGGCCTTGATAAAGGTGTATGCTCCCCCTTCAGCACGGTCGGAAATCATGCAGATCGTCAACGTATTCCGGGCTAAAATTATCGATATCAGCCCCGAAAAACTTACGATTGAAATTACCGGTAACCAGGATAAGGTCAATGCGTCGATGGGTATGCTCCGGCAATTCGGTATTGTAGAAATAGCGCGAACCGGTAGTGTCGCCCTAAGAAGAGAGTTTCAGGGATCAACCTGACATTGGCTAACGATATATAAGCATTATTCCATTATTTAAATGAAACATCTAACCAACATATAAATACACTATTTCATGGCTGTTACTACGTATTATGATAACGATGCAGATCTTTCAAAACTAAAAGATAAAACGGTGGCTATCCTCGGATATGGTAGCCAGGGTCACGCCCACGCGTTGAATTTAAAAGACTCCGGCGTAAACGTTGTCGTGGGTCTTCGAGAAGGAAGTTCCTCTCGCAAGGAAGCCGAGGCGGAGGGGCTTGACGTGCTCACTATCGCCGAAGCCGCCCGAAAAGGCGATATTATTATGGTATTGATTCCCGATCAGTACCAGAGCCAGGTTTATAAGGAACAAATTCAGCCGAATCTTGAAGCCGGCAATGCCCTGGCTTTTGCCCATGGATTCAACATCCACTATAACCAGATCAAACCGCAGGAAGATGTCGATGTATTTATGGTCGCTCCCAAAGGTCCCGGTCACCTGGTGCGTCGCGTTTACACCGAAGGAGCCGGCGTTCCCTGCTTGCTGGCCATCTATCAGGATTACACCGACGAGACGCAGGACATCGCCCTGGCCTATGCGAAAGGTATCGGCGGCACCAATGCCGGCGTTATCGAAACCACCTTCCAGGAAGAAACCGAAACGGACCTATTTGGTGAACAGGCCGTACTCTGCGGTGGTACCTCCGAACTCATTAAAAATGCATTCGAGACCCTGGTGGATGCCGGCTATCAGCCCGAGATCGCCTATTTTGAGTGCCTGCATGAATTGAAGCTGATTGTTGACCTGCTTTACGAGGGAGGGATTACACGGATGTACGATTCGGTAAGCGACACCGCCGAATACGGGGGAATGACCCGCGGACCCAACATTATTAACGACTCAACTCGCGAGCGAATGCAAGCGGTGCTGGAAGACATCCAGGATGGTTCCTTCGCCAAGGATTGGATATTGGAAAACAAAGCAGGCCGTCCTTCCCTTGATGCCAAACGAAGAATTCATAACGAATTGCAAATTGAACACGTGGGACAGGAACTGCGACAGATGTTTAACTGGATCTCCGACGAAGAATAATGAACACTGAATATTTCATGCCATGACTCAACAAAAGGTTCACATATTCGACACGACCCTCCGGGACGGTTCCCAGGGCGAAAAAGTAGCTTTTTCCGTCGAGGATAAGCTGCGTATCGCACGTCGGCTGGACCAGACGGGCATCGATTATATCGAGGGAGGGTGGCCGGGCTCCAACCCGAAGGATATGGATTTCTTTGAGCGGGCCAAATCGCACGACTTCCAACACGCCAGGCTGGTGGCTTTCGGAAGCACCCAGCGAAGCGGTCGGCAAGCTGAAGAAGACAAAAACCTTCGCTCGCTCATCAATGCCGACACTCCGGCTGTCAGCATATTTGGAAAGTCATGGACCCTCCATGTCGAAGAAGCACTTAAAATCTCCCGCCGGGAAAACCTGGAGTTGATCTCGGATTCGGTTGCTTTTATAAAATCCCATGAAAAAGAAGTGATATATGACGCGGAACATTTCTTTGACGGGTACAAGGATGACCCTGCCTACGCTCTTCAGACCATCCAGGCAGCCGAAGAGTCCGGAGCTGACGTGTTGGTCCTGTGTGATACCAACGGGGGAACCCTTCCCCACGAAATTCAGCGCATTATTAACGACGTGCGCCAACATATTGATGCTCCAATCGGCATTCACGCCCATAATGACGGAGATCTGGCAACGGCCAATACGTTGACGGCCGTACAAAATGGATGTCGCCATATACAAGGTACTATAAATGGATATGGCGAACGATGCGGGAACGCCAATCTTTGTGCCGTTATTCCCAATCTTCAGCTGAAAATGGGATATGACTGCATACCGGGCGATCAGATATCCCGCTTGACCCCTTTATCCCACTATGTCAGCGAACTGGCAAATCTGGCTCATGCTAATCGAATGCCCTTCGTCGGCAACAGTGCTTTCGCCCACAAAGGCGGTGTACACGTAAGTGCAGTGATGAAAAATGCGAATACCTACGAGCATATCAATCCCGAGCAGGTGGGGAATAGTCGGCGGGTTCTGGTATCTGATCTGTCAGGTAAAAGTAACGTTTCCTATAAAGCGGAAGAACTCGGAATTGACCTCGACGAGCATCGAGAAAAAGTGCCGGAGATTGTCGAGCGACTCAAGAAACTGGAAAACAACGGGTATCAATTCGAAGCGGCGGATGCCTCATTTGAGTTGCTGGTCAATAAAATTACTGAAAACTGGTCCGACTACTTCCAGCTGGAAGGGTTCCGCGTGATTATCGAGAAAAATGCCTCCGAGCAAACCCGCTCGGAAGCGACCATTCGGGTCAATGTTGACGGACAAACAGAGCACAGCGCCGCCGAAGGCAATGGTCCCGTCCACGCTCTTGACCAGGCACTCCGAAAAGCGCTCTACAAATTCTACCCGGAAATAAGCAGGATGCAACTTACCGATTACAAAGTACGGGTGCTGAACGAAAAAGACGGTACCAGCGCCAACGTCAGGGTATTGATCGACTCAGCGAATGACATCACGAATTGGGGTACCATCGGGGTATCTTCAAACATTATCGAGGCTAGCTGGCAGGCGCTCAGCGACAGCGTTTGCTATTACATGGCCAAGCAAACGGACCGCGTACCGGGCGGCAATCAAAAACAGTTCGAAAAAACGCACTCTAAAGTAGAAGAGGAATAAAATCTTAACAGGGAATCGCCCGTGCGGGAATTCCTTGACGAATGAGACACAAACACAAAACAAGTTCTGAAATCATGGAAGACCAAATTCAAATCTTCGATACCACCTTGCGCGACGGGGAACAGTCCCCCGGGTACAGTATGAATAAAGAAGAAAAAGTCAAGCTGGCCCTGCAACTGGAGCAGCTACAGGTGGATGTCATCGAAGCTGGTTTTCCCATTTCCTCGGAGGGCGACTTTAACACGGTCAAGGCTATCGCCAATGAAATCCGGAATTGCAGCGTTGCCGGACTGTGCCGTACCCGGAAAAGCGACATCCAGCGCGCGGCCGACGCGCTGAATAATGCAGCACATCCGAGAATACATACGTTTATCGCAACCTCGGATATTCACTTGGAACATAAACTGAAAAAGTCAAGACAGGAAATACTTGACTATGCCGTCAGTGCTGTGGAGTATGCGTCTTCCCTGTGTGAAGAAGTTGAGTTCTCGGCTGAAGACGCTTCCCGAAGCGATCCGGAATTTCTCTATGAGATATTTACCGAGGTTATCAATGCGGGAGCACGCGTTATCAACGTTCCCGACACGGTGGGATATGCCTTGCCGTGGGAATTTGGCGAACTCATCCGCGGAATTCGCGAAAACGTACCGAATATCGACCAGGCCACCATCAGTGTGCACTGTCATAACGATCTCGGCCTGGCCGTAGCCAATTCACTTATGGCGATACAGAACGGAGCTCAACAAATCGAGTGCACCATTAACGGGATCGGCGAGCGAGCGGGCAACGCTTCACTCGAAGAGATCGTAATGGCCATTAACACCCGCAAGCAAGAGTTCAACCATTATACGACTATTAAAACCGAGGAAATTTATCCCACCAGTCAACTGTTGACCGACGTTACCGGTAAACAGGTTCAGCCGAATAAGGCGGTGGTTGGAGAAAATGCCTTTGCCCATGAAGCCGGCATACATCAACACGGCGTATTGCAAAATCCCATGACTTACGAGATCATGACCCCTCAATCGGTGGGTGTCAACAGTAATAAAATAGTTTTGGGCAAGCACTCCGGTCGTTTCGCGTTAAAGAAACGAATCAAGGAACTTGACTATGATTTGAACGAAAATCAGACCGAGCGCGTTTACCAAAAGTTTATTGAGCTCTGTGATGATCAAAAAGTGGTACGCGAAGATGAATTAGTGGAACTTGTAGAGCTGATTCTCAAACAGAAATCAACCGATAACAACGACGGATCAGCATCTGAAGAAAAGCAAACAGGCACTTTTTCGCACCAGAAAGTTCAATAAAAAATACATAAAAGAAACAGAGGAGTATCCTTCTATGGCAATGACGATGACTGAAAAAATAATTGCTCGTCACAGCGAGAAATCCGAAGTAGTCCCCGGCGAGAGTGTATGGGTGGATGTCGACGTGCTTATGACTCACGACGTCTGCGGTCCCCCGTCGATCGGAATCTTCAAAAACGAATTTGGAGAAGATGCCCGCGTCTGGGACAAAGAAAAAATGGTCATCATACCGGACCATTTCATATTTACCGAAGATAAATACGCCAATCGTAATGTCGATAAACTTCGGGCGTTTGCAGCCGATCAGGATCTGCCCTACTTCTACGATGTGGGGACGGACGAATACAAGGGCGTCTGTCACGTAGCCCTGCCGGAAGAAGGTTTTACAAGGCCCGGCGAGATCCTCTTTGGTACCGACTCCCACACTTGTACGGCAGGTGCCTTCGGACAGTTCGCTACAGGAATCGGCAATACGGACGCCGCCTTTATCATGGGAACCGGAAAATTATGGGTCAAGGTCCCGGAAACCATGAAGTTCATCTTTCATGGAGACGACATGCCGGACTACCTGATGGCCAAAGACCTGATTCTCAATATTATCGGCGATATTGGAGTGGACGGGGCAACCTACCGCACGATGGAATTCAGCGGTTCGGGCGTCGAGCATATGGATATGGAATCGCGCATGACCCTGACCAACATGGTTATCGAAGCCGGTGGCAAAAATGGTGTGGTGGATCCGGACGAAACCACCCTCGAATACGTACGAAAACGGACTGATAAAGAATTTACGCCGGTCCACAGCGACAAAGGCGCCGATTACCACAGCGTCTATGAATATAACATGGAAGAGATCGTTCCGATGGTGGCCAAACCCCACAGTCCGGATAACAAAGCCACCGCCGAGGAACTGGAAGGCACCAGGCTCGATCAGGCCTATATTGGGTCCTGCACCGGGGGCAAGCTGTCCGATTTCAGGGCGGCCGCCAGGATAATCCAGGGACGTGAATTGAAAATGGATACCTATGTGGTCCCCGCTACCACTGAAATTGCCAATGGCCTCCACCAGGAAAAGGTTAACGGACAGACCTTATACGAGATCTTTACGGAAGCCGGATGTCATATCGGCAATGCTTCCTGTGCAGCCTGCCTCGGCGGACCTTCCGATACTTTTGGACGCCTGCAGGACAAGGAAGCCTGTATTTCCTCCACCAACCGAAATTATCCCGGTCGGATGGGATCAAAAAATGCTCACGTGTACCTGGCTTCCCCCTATACCGTGGCTGCTTCTGCCGTCACCGGCACGATCGCGGATCCAAGAAATTTTATTTCTAACTAAAAACCTGCATTATCACTGTGGCTCAAACAGCAACGAAAAAAACAGATTCAACCGACGAAAGCCTTGCCACTATTTCCGGCAAAGCGTTTGTAGTCGGCCGAAATGTAGATACCGATCAAATTATTCCGGCCGAGCACCTCGTATATAGTCTGGATGACCCGGAAGAACGCAAATTCTACGGTCGCTACTCACTGTCGGGCGTCCCGGATGAGCAATCCGGACTTCCCCGGGGAAATATACCACTTGTTCCGGAGGGTGAATTCGAATCGGAATTCGAAATCGTTATCGGGGGACAAAATTTTGGTTGCGGCTCTTCACGGGAACATGCCCCTGCATCCATGCAAATCGCGGGTATTAAAGCAATCATAGCTCCCACTTTTGCTCGGATTTTTTATCGCAATGCCGTTGATGGCGGTTTTATCATTCCATTTGAAAGTGAGAAGGATCTCAGCCAGGTTATCGAAACCTATGACGAACTTGAAATCGACAAGGAAAACCAAATATTGATCAATCATACGCAAGGCGAAGAATATAACCTGCGACCACTCGGCAGCGTTGAAGACATCGTGATGGCAGGTGGTATTTTTGATTATGCACGAAAAACCGGAATGATAGAATAAAAACTATGCCTACGTATAATATTGTATCACTGCCGGGTGACGGGATTGGACCGGAAGTCACCCGCGAAGCATTAAAAATTAGCAAAGCCATCGGGAAAAAGTATGATACCGAAATCAATATATCGGAATACCCCGTCGGCGGTGCCAGTATAGACGAACACGAAGTTCCGATCCAGAAAAAGGTTCTCGATAAGGCTAAAAAAGCCGATGCCGTATTCCTGGGGGCGGTCGGAGGACCCAAATGGGATGACGTCGCCAAGAATAAACGACCCGAAGCCGCTTTGCTCAAGCTTCGTAACGAACTGGGACTTTTTACCAACTTACGTCCGGTCCGTGTGTACGAACCCCTTATAGAAAGTTCCACGCTCAAACGCGAAGTCATAGAGAATGTTGACTTGCTGGTTGTCCGGGAACTGACCGGCGGTATTTATTTCGGCAAACCCCGCATCACGGAAAATCTGAGAGTGGGACAGCGAGCCGTTGATACCATGGTGTATCGGTCGTCCGAAATTGAACGCATAGCCAAAGTAGCATTCAGAGCTGCTCGTAAGCGTCGAAAGAAACTTACCTCGGTTGATAAATCGAATATACTCGACACCTCCAGGCTCTGGCGTAAAACTGTAGATCACATAAAAGAGCAATACGAGGATATCGAGGTATCCCATATGCTGGTTGATAACTGCGCAATGCAACTGGTCAGAGATCCATCCCAGTTTGATGTAATCCTGACGGGGAATATGTTCGGAGACATTCTGAGTGACGAATCGGCCATGTTAACAGGATCGATTGGAATGCTGCCCTCCGCCAGCCTGGGCGAAAACAGTGCAATGTACGAGCCCGTACACGGTTCGGCCCCCGACATTGCCGGGACCGGAAAAGCTAATCCACTGGCCGCCATAGGGTCTGCAGCCCTGATGTTTCGGTATTCATTTGATAACAATGAAGCGGCGACCGATATCGAGAATGCCATTTTTCAAGTTCTCTCCGACGGATACCGTACCACGGATCTGGGAACCGGTGCTTCAGATGAAAAAATCATAAGTACAACCGAAATGAGCGAAGTTATTATTGACTGTATAAATCAGAAAACGGAATCGATTACCAATGCCTAAAACAGCTACAAGCCCCGAAAATACTACAAGTACTCCTTCAAATACCGACATACAAATTTCAGCGGTAGAACAGAGCCGTATAAAAGAGGTCGATCTTGACGATCCCGGATTCGGTGAAGTATTCTCCGATCACATGCTGTCTATTCAATATCGTGATGGGAACTGGCAAACGCCACATATCAAACCGTACGGTAATTTTGAGATATCTCCCGCAATGTGCTCCCTGCATTATGGACAGGCAGTTTTTGAGGGATTGAAAGCCTTCAGAAATCAGGATGGCACAATTAAAGTTTTCCGCCCCGAAGTGCACCACCTCCGTTTTAACCGTTCCTGCCAACGTCTTTGTATTCCTGAAATCGGCAAAGAAACATTTATGGCAGGACTTCGGAAGCTGATCGAGCTGGATCAACAGTGGGTACCTGCTAATCAGGGAAATGCTTTGTACATCCGGCCTTTTGTATTTGCAACCGATAACTATTTATCGGTCAAGGCATCGAATACATACCAGTTTTTTATCATTACTTCTCCTGTCGGTGCTTATTACGATGAAGGCATCGATCCGGTCAGCCTCATTACATCCGATAAATATGCACGCTCTGTTCCCGGCGGTGTGGGTCATGTCAAAACCCCCGGGAATTATGCGGCAAGTTTATTGCCGGCCAAAAAGGCTAAACAAAAAGGTTTCACCCAGGTACTCTGGTTAGATGCCAATAAGCGGCGCTACGTCGAGGAAGTCGGTACCATGAATATATTTTTCCTGATTGACGATGTCCTCGTTACGCCTCCCCTTGAGGGTGCAATCCTGGACGGAGTCACGCGGCGTTCGGTCATACAACTGGCTCGTGATTGGGGGATAACCGTCAATGAACGCCCCATTACCATTGATGAAGTATTCGAAAAATCGGAAGCTGGCCAATTGCGAGAAGTGTTCGGTACCGGAACCGCGGCAGTCATATCGCCCGTCGGTAAAATCCAGCACAAGTGGAAATCGTTGACGATCAACGATTATGAAATCGGTCCCTTTGCCCAGAAACTCTATGATACCATCACCGGTATCCAGGATGGACGCCAGAAAGACCGTTTTGACTGGATGACTGCCATTGTCAACTAAGAAACAGGGAGGGCCAGTCACTCCATAAATCCACCGCGTGTCATTTTTATCGGGTCAAGCACTTCATCTAGCTCTTCCTCCGTTAAATCTGTCATTTCACGGGCCACGTCCTTGACCGGTCTGTTCTCAGCAAACGCCTTCTTGGCAATTTTTGAGGCCTTATCATATCCTATAACCGGGTTTAAAGCGGTCACCAACACGGGATTTTTCTCGACCATCCGCTCGATACGCTCTTTGTTCACACTAAGCTTACTTACCGATTGTCGGGCAAAATTTTCGGCGACATTGCCAAGCAGTGCTATGGATTGCAACAGGTTATGGGCCACGATCGGAAACATCACGTTCAACTCGAAATTACCTGCCTGGCCCGCTACGGACACCGTACTGTCATTCCCTATCACCTGTGCGCACACCTGGGTTACCGACTCCTCGATTACCGGATTAACCTTGCCCGGCATTATGGATGAGCCGGGTTGCAGGGCCTTTAACTTAAGCTCACCGATTCCACTGTTGGGTCCGGAGTTCATCCAGCGCAGATCATTTGCTATTTTCATTAAACTTGCAGCCACTGTTTTGAGCTGACCGCTCAATTCAACCGGCGCATCTACACTGGACTGGGCCTCAAAATGATTCTCAGCCTCATGAAAAGTGTAGCCGGTAGTATCAGACACTTTTTCGGCAAATTTTTGGCCGAAGTCCGGATCCGTATTCAAGCCGGTACCTACTGCCGTTCCGCCCTGGGGCAATTCGGCAATCCGTTTCAG
Organism: uncultured Balneolaceae bacterium; assembly: GCA_964421495.1. Lineage (GTDB taxonomy): Bacteria > Bacteroidota > Rhodothermia > Balneolales > Balneolaceae > CAJXOW01. Next base: position 28,226 of record CAYQXO010000007.1, read on the forward strand.
GCTATCCTCTATTCGTTGAATGCCTAACTGAACCTGCCGGGCATAGCCCCCGAACTCCTGCTTGATCGTTACGGGCATTGCATCCATCAAATGCGTTCTGCCCGTTTTGACGACCTCTTCAAATTCTTCTCCCTTCTTCAAAAAGGCTTTGCTCAACTCCCACAGCGCCGGTATCAACTGTCTTTCACTTTGTAGTAAAGCTGCTATGCGAAGGGAGGTTGGAATGACATCGTTGGAACTTTGTCCAAAATTGACATGATCGTTTGGATGAATATCAAGTTCCCGATCGTACTGTTTTCGGGCAATCTCATTAGCTCGATTAGCGATTACCTCATTGGCATTCATGTTCGTTGAAGTACCCGATCCCGTTTGAAATATATCGACGACAAACTGGTCATCCATTTTTCCGTCGATCACTTCCCGGGCCGCTTGCTGGATACAATCCGAAATTGCATCATCGATCCGGTCCAGCTCGCCGTTAACCTCTGCTGCTGTTTTTTTGACCAATCCAATCGCCTCAATAAATGAACGGGAAAACCTCAAATCACTTATCGGAAAATTATCCACTGCCCGTTGCGTTTGCGCCCCATAATAGGCATCTGCGGGCACTTTAACTTCTCCCATGGAATCTTTCTCGACACGATAATCACTCATAACTTTAATATTGTTTTAATTAACCTGATGCACTGAATAGTTTTCCAAAGCTCTTCAACTAATACAACCATAAACCCCACCCTTTACATTCCCGTCCGGAGAGATTTGGTATACATGCGATAGGTCTTTTCCAGTTTCGCACCGAGCCTTTCAGCTACCCGGATCATCTGGGTATTACTTTCGAGAATCCAACTCAGTTCCGATGAATAGTATCCCTTTGGTTTTGAATCTTCCACCGTACGCCTGTGCAACAGGGCATCCAGGCCTCTCCCCTGGTACTCCGGGATAATTCCCATCAGGGCTGTGCGAACATGGTTGATCTGTCGGCGATAATAGAGCAACTTAAAGATGCCCGTTGGAAACAAAGTTCCATCCATATGCCGAAAAACCTGGTTGTAATCGGGCAAAGAGACCGAAAATCCCACGGGTTCCCCGTCTTTTTCCACGATATAGGCTATATCGGTATCAATAATGAGTTTCAGGTCTTTACCCAGGTCTTCAAACTCCTGCCTGGTCAGTGGTATAAAGCCCCAATTTTCAGACCAGGCCCGGTTGAAAATATCCCGGATAATCTCAATCTCCCTATCCATCTTTTTTAAATTTACATTTCGAAACTTAAGCCCCGGTATACGATGGCGAACGATCTTCTCTGCCCTACGCAACCGATCCAGGTCAACCATGTCCTGGTTCAGGTAATAGGCCAGTAAATCCTTCTCTTTTTCATAGCCGTTTGCGCGTATCAATCGGTCATAGTAAGGCTTGTTATACGGCATCAGTAAAGAGGGATACTCCTCAAAACCCTCTACCAGGACCCCTATTTCATCCATCATACTCGGGTTGGCAGGTCCCATGACCTCTTCCATCCCCCTTTCAACGAGCCAATCTTCGGCAGCCTTAAACAGCCATCGGGCAAGCTGCTCATTGTCGATACATTCGAAAAAGCCGAAAAAACCGTTACGGGTGTTATGATATTCATTATATCGATGATCGATTATCGCGGCGATCCGACCGGCCGTTTCCCCTTTATGTTAAGCCATGAACAAGGCGATATCGGCATCTTGGTAGAAGGAATTAATGTCCGTATTAATCAGATTCTTCTGGTCCATATAGAGGGGGGGAACCCAGTATGGATCTTCGCTGTAATGCTGATAGGGAAAATCTAGGAAGGACTTGCGCTCGTATTTATCTGCAACATAAGTAATGCCGTTGATGGTGGCCCCCCTTTCGTTCGAATAGTTAAAATCAGTCAATTTCGATCAGAGAGTGCCCATTTTTGTCAATGATGCCGTTTCTGATTCCCACCTTTCGGAAAGCATCCAATATCTGGTTCAGCTGGTCATCGGTATGGGTAGCCATATAGCTGGAACGTACCAGTGATTGGCCTTTGGGAACAGCCGGTGGAACGACTGCATTGACGTACACCCCTTCTTCAAAAAGGTCTTTCCAGAATTGGAAACAATCAAACATTTCCCCTATTACGACAGGAATAATGGGAGTCTCGCTGTTCCAAACATTAAAACCCATATTGCGCAATTCCTTTCTCATATAATCCGACACTTCACGAAGTCGCTTCAATCGCCAGGGCTCTTCCTGTAGAATTTCGAGGGCTTTCAAGACCGTGGCCACATTAGCAGGCGGCATCGACGCGCTGAATATATGGGCCGGTGAATTGTGACGTATATACTCGATAATATCTTCTTCACCGACTATAAATCCTCCCAGGGATGCAAAAGATTTAGAAAAAGTGCCGCTGATCAAATCAACCTCTTCAAGCAGGTCGAAATAGGAAGCAGAACCCCTTCCTCCTTCTCCGATCACACCAATTGCATGTGCATCATCTAGATAAAGACGGGCATCATATTGACGGGCCAAGTCAAGAAGTTCCGGGACTTTGGCAATAGTACCCGACATGGAGAATACACCGTCGCTGACAATCAATTTGCCGGCATCGGGATCACTTCGCTCCAGTTGCTTTTGCAACTGTTCCATATCGTTATGCTGAAACCGAAATGTTTTGGCATTCGAAACCAGCGTTCCCGTTACGATACAAGCATGATTATCCTTGTCCGAAAAAATAATATCCCTTCTGCCCGCAATCGTCTGGATGGAACCCTCGTTGGTTTGATATCCCGTACTAAATAGCACGCACCCTTCCTTATTCATAAAATCCGCGAGCTTATCTTCAAGCTCCAGGTGCAGATCCAGAGTGCCGTTTAAATAACGGGAGCCCGTACAGCCTGTACCATAATCACTGAGGGCCTTTTGAGCCGCTTCAATGGTACGGGGATCATTAGTCAGTCCCAGGTAATTATTGGAACCGGCCATAATCACTTCATTACCATCAATCTTCACCAGCGTCCCGTCATTGGCCTCAAGAGGTTTGAAATACGGATATAGTCCGGTGGACTTAACCTCTTCCACTTTCGTATACTCGTACGCTTTTCCAAAAATGTCGTTGGTCTTAGTATCGGGTTTAGTATCGCCCATTCCCACTCTGTATTCTACTTGGCAAAATTGTCTTAATAGTTACAAATATAGGTGTAATTTGTGATCATTCAAATTCTTCCTGAAATCAGACGCGGAGAAATTACGCAATGTGAGTTCTCTTAACAATGCTTCGTAAAAATTTAACGTATTCACCCGCAATGTGTTTCCAGCTGAAATGATTCATCACGTATTGTCGCGCCTTTTCCCCCTGCTTCTTCCTGTGATTGTTTGATAAAAACTCTTCTATTTTTTGTACAAAAGCTTCGTCATTATCGACTTCAATTCGGTAGCCATTTACATCGTTTTGGACTACATCCTTAATTCCCTCCAGATCAGAGGCAATTACCGGGGTATTTGCCAGATTTGCCTCCAATACCACAATACCAAATCCCTCCATATCTCCATCTACCGGAATATTCGGCATTATAAACAGATCCGACGCTGCATAGGCGTTGCGCAAAACCGCATCCGGTTGTCGGCCCGCCAGCGTCACACGATCTGACTGGCCTGTTTCCTCTATCGCTCTGCTTACTGCCGGAATTTCAGGACCATCACCTATAATAAGGTAATGTACAGGAGCCTCAATCGATGGTAAAATCCTGCGAATGAATCTTTCATGTCCCTTTCTTTTAACCAGTCTGCCCACGGTCAGCAGTAAGTATTTCTGCTCCCCGTCAAGGCCCCAATCTTCTGCTATCTGCCGCCGTGCTTCTACGCGGGACGGATAGACGCCGCTATCCTTTTCTTCAAAACCATTTCCCAGCGCTCGAATAAAGCCCTCACGAAACCCCCGTTTTTCACACTCTTTTTTTGTGGCGGTGGATACGGTTATCACCCCATCCAGACGTTGAAATACGTTAGGTACGATCCATTGATAGGGTGTAGATGGAAGGGTTACATCCTTTCCATGGACTATGGTCACCATTGGAATTGAAATTCTTTTCCTCACCAGCAATGCGGTCGATGCCGTTACCATGGAAGAAAAAAGGATGATATCAGCTCCAAACTTCTTCGCACGTTTGGGGAGCATTAAAACAAGGCTGCCTAAAAAGCCCGCTGTACGGAGAGCTATTCCCTTCCACGGGGCTTGCAATATTATGGTATCCAACATCACATCCTCTCGTTTTTCCAGGGCCCGACACAACTGCATACTAACACGCTGCATACCCCCGACGTTTTGCAAGTGCTCTCCCTCCGGAGGATGAAGATGTGATACATACAGGATACGAAGTGGCGACCTCGTCATGAGCAATAAAATATACTTAGAATTTCAGCTTCGGCTGTGGAGCTTCCAGGGCGTCATAATAGTTATTCAACAGATCCTGGTTCACTTTATCCCATTCAAATGCCAGTGCTTTCTGGCGTGCCGCCTTCGACATTTGCTCTCTTTTTTCCTCGTCCTTCAGAATTTTCCTGGTTTGATCGGCAAATTCTTTCGGTTTTCGCGGAGTAGCCAGATAGCCGTTGACGCCGGGTTCAACGAGCGACTTGCTGCCGGTTGCATCCGCAACTACCACCGGCAGACCGCAAGCCATCGCTTCCAGCGTTACATTACCGAAAGTTTCTGTATCTGAAGGAAATAAAAACACGTCGCTACTCGCATAGGCACGGGACAGTTCATTACCGGTTAAAAAACCCGTAAAATGAGCTTCCGGCAGCATATATTCAAGTTCTTTGCGTGCCGGCCCGTCTCCCACAATCATCGGTTTCACCGGTATATCGTCTGACAACAGTTTTTTTACGCTGTCAACAAAGGTTTGCAGGTCCTTTTCCCATACCAGGCGGGATACGAAAGTAACAAGGTATTCCTGATCTTCCACATCCTGCTTTCGCCTCCATTCCATGCTGTGATAACGGGGATTAAACTGGTCGATATTTACCCCTCTCGTCCATAGACGTATGCCCTCGGTAATGCCGTGCCTATTCAACTCCTCCGCCATGGAAGAGGAAGGCACATAAATGTGCTTGCACTGACTGTAAAACCAGGCCAGGTACTTCCAGCCCAGCATTTCCAGCAGTTGCAGATTGTAATATTTCAGGTAACTTGTGAAGTGCGTATGATACGAGGATACGATCTGTACATTATTGACCTGCGCATATCGCATGGCTCGAAACCCAAGCAAATCGGGTGTAGCAAGATGAACCAGCGTAGGCTCAAATTGATCCAGTTGTTTCTGAATCTTGTCCGGGAAACCCACCGTTACCCGGTATTCCGAACGTCCCGGCATGGGGACGGAAGGTACGGGAGTGAAGTCACCGACATGTTCAATCGCCGGCTCATCATCGGTGGGACCGAATATTTTGACGGGTATCTCCTTTTTTAACAAAAAATCGACCAGTCGATTTAACGTAAGGGATACGCCATCCTGAATATGATTATAATTGCCGGTAAAAAGTGCTACACGTAATTGTTTCATATATTTAGAATGGTAACATCAGATTTGTATCTTCAGTACACTGCGATTATATCATAACTTCGTCAATATAATAAATTTGATGAAAGCGTTTGTAACCGGCGGAACCGGATTTATTGGCAGTCATCTGGTTGACTTTTTGATAGATTCCGATCGATATGGCGAATTACGATGCCTGATTCGCAATCGTGAAAAATGGCTGGATGGTAAGAGTTTTCAACGGATTTATGGAGACTTGCACGACATGGATGCTCTCAGGAAAGGAATCGAGGGAGTTGACGTGGTCTTTCATTTGGCCGGACTCGTTAAAGCCAAATCCCGGCGGGAGTTTGAACTTGGAAATGTGGAGGCGACTGAAAACCTGGTTCGCGTGGCTCAAAACAAAGGGATCCCAAAAATTATAATATTATCCTCCCTGGCGGCGGCCGGCCCCAGTAATTCTACGCCCAAAAAAGAAGAAGATCCCATGGAACCGGTCAGTATGTACGGCCAGTCCAAAAAGCAAATGGAAGAACGGGTCCACGAAATCGCCGATACGCAAACCGATATTACCATTATTCGACCGGCTGCGGTATATGGACCGAGAGACGAAGATGTTTACAGCTTGTTTAAAATGGCCAGCAAGGGATTATTTCCCATTATAGGTGACGGGGAAAAACCTAAAATTTCCCTGGTCTATGTCGGCGATGTGATCCAAAGCATAGATCTTGCAGTGCAAAACGGACAACCTGGCCTCTCTTCCTATTTTATTGCTAATAAAGACGTTTATACCTGGAATCATATAAGATCCGTTATGAGCGGGGTTTTAGAGAAGAAAAACTTCCCGGTCTATCTAAAACCACACTGGGTAAAGAAACTGGCTGGGATCATTGAAAAAGCGGCTTCACTGGTGCAGATTCATCCCATTATTAACCGCGACAAAGCCAACGAACTGGTACTTGAGTGGACTTGTTCCACCGACAAGGCCCAAAAAGAATTAAATTTCAACCCCGCCGTTACGCTAGAGGAAGGTTTTACCGAAACAGTCCAATGGTATAAACTGCATCACTGGCTTTGAGATGAATAACAAACTTTTGAAAATATTATATTAACTTTAATTATGAAGTCTTCAAATACCCTTTGGAAAAACACACTCCATTGGCTGGGAGTCCTCTGTATTGTGGTATCCCTGCCCTTATCGTCCCCTGCCCAGCAACCGCGATTGGCCAAGGATTATTCGTTTGTCATGGAAATACCCGCTATTGAAGCTATAGAATCCTCTCTTACACACGTGTATGTGCTTTCCCGGGCCGAGGGACTTTCTGTTTTCCGCAGCCGACCGGATACCCTGCAGTGGTTGTATACCTCGCCCGGTATGAGCAAACGGGGTCGGCAGTTAGATGCAGATATACGTTTCGCATATCTATATGGAGAACAGAAGCGATTTTCCGTCATCGAACCGACGTCGGTAGTCGGCGTGTACTCTTCGACGAGCTTACCCGTAAAACCCGACGGCGTTCACCGTATTGGCAATGAACTCTTCCTGGGCCTCGACTCCCTCGGAATAGGTCGCTTGTCGCTGGAAACGCCCTCCTCATTCGATTCCACCGTTACCTATGTTAACAAAGAATCAGGTAGTTCGTCCACTATTCTCCATGTAACGGGTGACGGCCCCTCCCTTTTCGCGGCTACAGACGATCCCGCTATTCTGGAATACCAGCTTAACGACGGCAACTTAGCCCTGGAAAACAGCATCGAAACGGACCGTCCATATACCTATCTATATCCATGGGAAAATCAGATATATGCTGCAACCCCCGAGGGCGACATTGTTCATATCAAATCGGACGGAATAATCAAGTCTATTGGAACCATAGAAGAAGCCGTCCAGAAAATACGGCGTTGGAAACAGTGGTTGATTATACGCGGCGAGAGTCGACGGATCTGGACTTCCTTTAAAGGCGGGCAACCGGCGCTTTGGAAAGACAACGGAAAAGCCGGAAACTATTTTGCCACCAACAAGGGGCGATTCTGGATTAATGAGTACAACAAGATATCCCAGATAAAACAGGTCGATCCACTGGCCGAAAGCAGAAAGGATACGCTCGGACTATTCACCAACATAGATAGTCTGAATATAAAACCGATCCAAAACTATACGACTCCCCTCCCCCATCCTGTATTGGTTCCCATTGAGCTGAAAGAGTCTTATCCGGTGGAGGCCATCCAGTTGACGTATGAATCTCCCTCCATCGAAGATGCCTATTTACGAAAACAGGGATTCTACTGGCAGCCGGGCTCAGACGATACCGGATCACACCGGGTAACTATTATTGCCACTGCCAGCAGCGGAGCAACCGACAGCGTTCAGTTTAATATCGAGGTCAACTCCTTCAACACTCCCCCCCGTTTTGCTCCACTTCGAACCGTAACCGTGCCGGTGGGCGAAACATACAGCCAGCCCATCAAGGCATTCGATCCGGATGGCACCTACCCGGACCTGATTCGATACCTGGGCAGGGACCTTCCAGAGGGAAGCAGTATCAACCAACAAACCGGAGAGTTCAAGTGGACGCCGGCGGCCAATCAAAAAGGCACGCATACTTTCAGGGTTATAGCCACCGACCAGTTCGGTGCCGCCTCCTCCAAAGAAGTCGAACTTCGGGTTATTGCGAAACCTGAGCGTGATCAATAATCTAAATTTTTTCCACTATTGAGTACCGAATTCCCCATCGATAAACTGCTTGACTGGTTTGACGAAAATAAACGGGAAATGCCGTGGCGTAAATCGGAAGACCCTTACCATATCTGGGTGTCGGAAGTCATGCTGCAGCAAACGCGCGTAGACCAGGTTCGGCCCTATTTCGACCGGTTCATAGACCGTTTTCCGACGATATTCGATCTTGCCGAAGCGCCCCAGCAAGAAGTTTTAAAGGTGTGGGAGGGGCTTGGATATTACAGCCGTGCCCGTAATTTACACCATGCTGCCCAAACCGTAGTGGAAAAACATAACGGCGAGCTACCCGACCAATATGAGGAGATTTCAGACTTAAAAGGAGTGGGTCCCTATACCGCTGCGGCCGTATTAAGTATAGCCTTTAATAAACCTCACGCAGCCGTGGACGGAAACATTATACGTGTATTAAGTCGGTATTACGGCATCGAAAAAGATATTCGCTCATCCACTACACGGCGGCACATACAGGAACTTGCGGATAATTTAATTGACAGAGACCGACCCGGCGATTTCAATCAGGCCCTGATGGAACTTGGAGCAATGACTTGCACTCCGAAAGAACCGACCTGCTTTGAATGCCCGTTACATTCCCGGTGTACAGCCTATCGTGAAGTAAAAACCGAAGAGATCCCTTACAAATCTCCCGCCAAATCAAAGCCACATCATAATATCGGGGTCGCGGTAATTTTGAATGACCAAGACCAGGTACTGATCTCGCTCCGCCCTTCGGATGCGATGCTGGGAGGCTTATGGGAGTTTCCCGGCGGAAAAAATAAGGAGAAGGAATCAATCCGGGAAACCGTAGTACGCGAGTGCCGGGAGGAGCTGGGAATTGAAGTTACTACCTACCGGCAAATTGCGCGTATCAAACATGCCTACTCCCATTTTAAAATCACGTTACACGCTTTTGTCAGTCGCATTCAAAAAGGCACTCCCGCCCCAAAAGAAAGTCAACAGATAAGGTGGGTATCCCTGGATGAACTTGAAGATTTTCCCTTTCCACGGGCCAACCGGCAATTGATCGAAAAACTAACGGAGCCCGGCTCCACGTTCCAGCAAACACTTGATTTTGAGTCCCACACCTAAACCGAACCTTCTTTTGACTGCTCATCTCCGGTTTTCCATCACCTAAAGAACCCGTGCCCAACGATGCAGACGATACCTCCCGTTAAAAGAACCAAATTAAAACTCTTTCTGGATCAGATAGCCGATGAGATTGAAACATCGGACTTTATAGAGGAAGACCCGGTTCGCTTCATGTACGCCTTTGACCGAAAAGGAGATCGCGCCCTGGCCGGTTTTTTTGCCGCCATCATGGCATGGGGCAGGCGGGATATTGTTATAAAAAAGGTCGATAATTTACTACTGCGGATGGATTATCAGCCGTTCGAATTTATCGGCAATTTCACCGATACCGATGCCAAACGCCTTATCGGTTATAAGCATCGCACTTTCAATCCGGTGGACCTCTACTGGATTATTCGGATATTACGTTCCATTTTACTGGAATTCAACAATTTCGAAGCTTTTTGGGCGTACTGCCTGCGAATATCAAAAAGAACGGAACGTCCCCTGATGGGCGTATTTCATGAAGAATTTTTCAAACGGGAACCTGGATTCTCCGAGCGCACCCGCAAGCACATATCCAATGCAGAAAAAAACAGCGCCTGCAAGCGCCTGTATCTCTATCTGAAGTGGTGCCTGCGAAAAAACAGCAGCGTTGATCCCGGCATCATGAACTTTATGCCGGCCTCTGAACTTAAAATTCCCCTCGATGTCCATGTAGCCCGCCAGGCTCGTCGCACTGGCCTGCTTACACGCCGTTACAACGACTGGAAAGCGGTACAGGAACTGACCCAGAATTTACAAAAACTGAACGCCCGTGATCCGGTAAAATACGACTATGCCTTATTTGGCCTTGGCATCGGAACCTACTCTCTTCCTCCCGATTTATTCGTTAATCCCGATTATTGAGCAAAAGATATAACATTTTTCTTTTAAAAATGTTATATTACCGGAGTACGAAATAAAGATTTAATTAAAACAGATTCAATTACATATGGTAGGCGTAAAAGTTCGAGATAATGAAAGCATTGATCGGGCTATCAATCGATTTAAAAAGCTCGTCACGCGTTCCCGCATTCTGAACGAATACAAGGAACGTCAGCAGTACACAAAACCGTCTGAAGAACGCAGAGAAGCACTCAAGAAAAGTATCCGGGAAGAGCGTCGGCGACAGCGGGAAAACTACTAAGACCCCTTTTGTAGGCCAGATAAGCTTTTTAAGCGCTTAAGTTGGCTAGAAGGGATTACCGCATACCTGCATTGACCATTTTCAATCCGTTCTTTTAGAGACATATATCACACACTTCCTCCATTTGTCCCACTTCGTGCAAGGTTAATCCACTCTCAAGATCACCGATATTATTGGCGCGGGGCAACAGCACTTCTTCAAAGCCCAGTTTTTCTATCTCCCCCAGGCGACGTTCGAGGTGACTTACAGCCCGAATTTCCCCGCCCAATCCTATCTCTCCAAGCAATACTTGGTTGTGATCTACCGGTTTATCAACCAAACTGGAAACCAAAGACAAAGCTACTCCCAGGTCGCTTGCCGGATCCATGATTTTTAATCCGCCGGCGACATTTAGATACACGTCCTGGCCCGTAAACTGAAAGCCGGCCCGTTTTTCCAATACCGCAAGCAACAGGGATAGCCGTTTATTATCAAAACCATTGGAAGTACGCTGCGGCGTCCCATAATTTGCATTGGTTGCCAGGGCTTGTATCTCAACAAGAAGCGGGCGGGATCCTTCAATCGTACAAATAATCGTACTGCCGCTCTGATGGTTGGTATGGTTGGAAATAAAAAATTCCGAAGGATTGGAAATCTCCCTGAGTCCGTCTGCCTGCATATCAAAAACCCCCACTTCATGAGCAGGGCCAAAGCGATTCTTCAGGCTTCGCAACAGCCGATAGGTATGCATTTGCTGTCCTTCAAACTGAAGAACCGTATCAACCGTATGCTCCAACAGGCGCGGTCCGGCCAATTGGCCTTCTTTTGTCACATGACCCACAATAAGCGTGGTCACCCCGTATTCTTTGGCCAACTGTTGCAGTAATGCCGAACACTCCCGGATTTGCCGCACACTGCCCGGCATACTCTGAGACTCAGGCCGATACAGGGTCTGAATGGAATCCACTATTAACAAATCCGGCTCCGTTTTCCTGGCTTCCCGGATAATTTCAGTGACATTGGTTTCATTGTAAATCAGCAAAGTTTCGTTATCGATGTTGAGTCGGGTGGCCCTCTGTTTTATTTGACCTGCCGACTCCTCTCCGGCACAGTACAAAATTTCCAGGTCAAGGTTGGAACGAGCGATCTGCAAGGTAAGGGTACTTTTTCCCACTCCTGGATCCCCTCCCAGTAAAACAAAAGAACCGGGCATAAATCCTCCTCCAAGCACGCGGTCCAATTCAGCAATTTTAGTCGGCATCCGCTGCTCCTCTCTAAAATCTATTTCCGATAACTTTTTCGGACGTGCAGACTGCTCAGAGCCATCGATACGGGATTTATGGGAGGGTTGTTTATCATCATCGGGAGTGGAAATCTCTTCCTGAAATGTATTCCACTTACCACATGATGGGCAACTCCCCATCCATTTGGCAGTTTGATGCCCGCATTCCCGGCATACAAATACTTTTTTTGTTTTCGCCATTCGAAGATAAGTTGATTATTAATTTTGCCGATCTGATTCAGCCGTCAATGAAGTATCGGGAGGTGTTTGATGGTCACCGGTATCGGAGGGTTCCTCATCATCGCCCCTGTTGTCAACCATCGATTGATTGATATACCAGGTCGTAGCCATCATTCCCAACCCGATACTTATATAATAACTGATCACTCGCCAGAGAAAAACTGACAGTCCAATGAAAGCTTTTCTATCAATCAACGGTCCCTGGAAAATGGCAAATAAACCCTCAACACCGCCGCTTCCTCCCGGAGTCGGCATAACCAGAAAGGCAAGATTCATCGCCAAACTTCGCAGGAAAGACAACAGCACATCCGCCGGCAACAAACTAAGGATAACGATGGTAGGCAGCCATATTCGCGCAAGCCACGACATGGTAGACAGGAAAAAAGATTTTGCCAAAAAACTGAACGGTTTCTTCCGTAATTCGTGGGAATACTGAACCAAATTATCCGCTTCATCCTCAATCTTATCCCTGTATTTACGAATGAGGGGAAGGCGGCCTATTTTTTCCACCACCTTTTTCAGTATGGACGGGTTTTTCAATACTCCATACGCCAGCAGTCCCGCATAACTCAACATTCCCACATAGATCAACATCATCGAAATATCACCGACGAGTCCTACATTTTCGGGGACAATCTCAAAATGGATCCCCGCAAGCAGGAGTATGGGTATCGCCATAGCAAACCACAGCTGATCCAGCAGCACGCCATACAACACGATAGCCGTGGACTGCCCAAGCTTCACCCCCTCTTTAGACATCGCATAGGTGGCCATGGGCGCCCCACCTATGGTAGATGGTGTGACAGACGAGGTGAAATCCCATGTCAGGACAATCCGGGCAGATGCCAGCCAACTGAGTTGCCCTTCGGCCAGAAATCGTATTTTTGCAGCCGAAAACCAGACCCGCATCAGCGAAACGGCAAGCGCAATAAAAAGACCGGGAAGTCGCTTCGGCTTGATATGCCTTAAGGGATGTGACTCGGGGTCGTAGGTAAGGTATATGACAACCGCCAGGCTGAGAATACTTAGGCAGATAGAAATAAACAGGTACTTCTTTGATATATAACTCTTTGGTTCTTTATCGGTATTTTCAGCCCTTTTTCTCAAACAGACAGATTTTCATTCGTGTCACAGGCGACAAACATAACGGGGCGTTCATTGACACACCTTACAGCCTGCTAATGAACTCCGAAGCCAGCAAGGCTTCGGAATTGCAGGTGATTATAATCGAGGGGTGAGAAATCTACGCCAGGTCTATATCGTCATTCAGATAAACATCCTGCACGTAATTAAGCAGTTTTATGCCTTCCTCCAGGGGACGCTGGAATGCCTTACGGCCGGTAATAAGGCCCATTCCGCCGGCTCTTTTGTTGATAATTGCAGTACGTACCACTGTGGCAAAGTCATTTTCGCCAGAAGCTCCGCCGGAATTAATCAAACCCGCCCTGCCCATATAATCATTGATTACCTGATAGCGCGTCAAATCAATGGGGTGGTCGGTCGCCAATTCCGAATAAATCCGCTCATCGAGCTTGCCATAGGAAGAATCTCCCATATTCAGCGCTTTGTATCCTCCATTGGTTGTCGGTAATTTCTGTTTTACGATATCAGCTCCAATCGTAACGCCCAGGTGATTGGCCTGTCCGGTCAGATCCGCCGCCGAATGATAATCATGTCCATCCACCTTGAAAGCGTTATTACGAGTATAGCACCATAAGATAGTAGCCATACCGAGTTCATGAGCATATTCAAAGGCGCGGGCAATCTCCTGGATTTGACGATTGGACTCCTCGGAACCGAAATAAATCGTCGCACCCACGGCAACCGCTCCCAGTTCAAAGGCATGCTCGATACTTCCGAACATTATCTGATCGTAATTATTGGGATACGAGAGCAACTCATTATGGTTGAATTTTGCGATAAAAGGAATTTTGTGCGCATATTTGCGTGAGACTGCGCTCAGCACGCCCAATGTCGAGGCGACCCCGTTACAACCCCCTTCAATGGCCAGTTTTATAATATTTTCAGGATCAAAATAGTCCGGATTTTTGGCAAAGGAAGCCCCGGCCGAGTGCTCTACTCCCTGGTCAACCGGCAGGATGGAAATATATCCCGTCTCACCCAGTCGTCCATGATTCAACAGGGACTGCAAATTACGTAATACTCGATTGTTGCGGTCTGAATGATACCAAACACGGTCTACATAATCAGGACCCGGTTGATGAAGTTTTTCCTTTGGAACCGTCTCGCAGGTATGCTCCAGTAAATCATTGGCTTCGTCACCCAGAAGTTCTTCGATATCTTTTTCTTTCAATAGCATTTTCTGACTCCTGATAGATTGATTCATTATAATTAATTTTAAACATTTGCACTTTATATAATATAAGTCTAATAAGAGGAAATGACTAGTGTATCCTCAACTTACGCGAAATTTAGAGTGGTTATAAGATTCGTCAGGTTCAAACGTTTAATTTTTCCCATTAAAGTTTCGACAGTCAAGGTAATTATTTTTAAATAAAATATTTTTGATGCAGATAGGATCAATTGAGCTAGGTGATCGACCGGTTTTACTCGCCCCCATGGAAGATGTCTCCGATTCTCCTTTCCGGCTTATTTGCCGGCAAAAAGGAGCCAGTGCAGTATATACGGAATTCATTAGCTCCGAGGGATTGGTCCGCGACCAGGATCGTACTATTTGCAAAATGGATTTCCGGGTGGGAGAACGTCCGTTCGGCATACAGATATTCGGGAGCCGCGACGAGGCCATGGACGGCGCAACACGCATGGCCGCTGAACAAAAGCCCGACCTGATCGATATAAATTTTGGATGTCCCGTCTACAAAATTGCAAAAAAAGGGGCCGGGGCCGGTTGCTTGAAAGATCTATCCCTGATGGAAGAAATGGCCGGAGCCGTTGTAGATGCGGCCGGCGATATCCCGGTAACGGTAAAAACCCGACTGGCCTGGGATCGTTCAACTATTCGCATTCGCGAAGTCGGACGTATGCTGCAAAGCGTGGGCGTACAAGCCATTGCCGTTCATGCCCGCACTCGCAACCAGAAATACAAAGGCGACGCCCGATGGGACTATCTCAAACATTTGAAAGAGACCCCCGGACTGGAAATACCGGTCATTGGCAATGGAGACGTAACCACACCCGAAAAAGCCAAACAAATGTTCGACGAAACAGGTGTAGACGCTGTAATGATCGGACGCGGTGCGATTGGAAATCCCTGGATCTTCGAACAGACTCATCATTACCTTGAACACGGGGAGTACCTGCCGGAACCGTCGGTAGAAGAACGTATTAACCTATGTATGGAACAGCTGCGCATGTCGGTCCGTCATCACGGCGAAAAATATGGAGTGATCATGATGAAAAAACATTATGGTCAATATCTCAAGGGACTCCACAAGGCCAATCAATTGCGCGGACAGATTATGAAGGAGAAAACAATGCCCCCTATTATTGAACTGCTGGAAACCTATAAAAAAGAACGAATGCTGGCCGCCGCATCCTGAAAATCCAACGGATTCCCGGGTTACCAAATCATAGGTTTTCACCCGCAAGGTAGGACTTTAACACATCCGGTATCGCAACTGTTCCCTCTTCAAGCTGATAGTGCTCCAGAATGGCAGCCAGTACGCGCGGCAGTGCCAGTCCCGAACCGTTAAGGGTATGGACAAAGTGCGTATCTCCATCCGTCCCCCGGTACCGAATTTGCAGGCGACGCGCCTGGTACGCCCGGAAGTTGGAACAGGAACTCACTTCCAGCCATTTTTCCTGTCCCGGACTCCAGACTTCAATATCGTATTTCTTTGCCTGGGTAAATCCCATATCACCGGTACACATCAACAAGGTCCGATAAGGCAATTTCAATTCCTCCAATAATTTTTCGGCATCTTTTCGCAGCGATTCGAGTTCCTCCTCGGAATGATCCGGATGAACGAGCTTTACCAGTTCCACTTTATCAAACTGATGCAATCTGTTAAGCCCTCGCACCTCGGTACCGTGGGAACCCGCCTCTCGTCTCCAGCAGGGGGTATAAGAGCTATATTTGAGGGGAAGATGCTCCTGATTCAGAATCTCGTCCCGATGATAATTCGTAACCGGAACTTCAGCCGTTGGAATCGCATAAAGCTCGTCGCGGGGAATGACATACATCATATCCTCTTTATCCGGCAATTGTCCCGTGCCCCGGGCTGAATCCTCATTTACAAACAAAGGAGGCTGTACTTCATAATATCCATTCTCCTCTGCACGTGTCAGAAAATAGGAAATAAGGGCCCGCTGGAGTTTGGCAATTCGTCCGGTATAGAATGGATAGCCCGCTCCTGAGACTTTACTGCCCCGTTCAAATTCAATCGCTCCGTCAAAACCCTCCAACTCCCAGTGAGGTATTCGCCATTCTTTGTCCAGGGGATCCCCCGAGGAATGGACTACTTCATTATCGTTTTCATCTTTTCCAACCGGTACGGAATCATCCGCTATGTTAGGAATTTGCAGTAAAAGCTGATCCCTTCTTTGCTTATGATTTTTAAGATTCGTTTCCTTGTCCTGTATTTGCTCTTTAAGGGAGGTATTTTCATCAATTAGTTGCTGGGCCTCTTCTTTTTTGCCCTCTTTCATCAACCCGCCAATTTTCCTGGCTTTTTTATTGCTCTCACTCCGGAGTTGCTCCACCTTTTGTACTAATTCACGCCAGTTCCGGTCGGCCTCAATTACCTGATCAACCAGTTCAACCTCGTCCAGCCCCTTGTCAGTCATGGCCTTCTTAACCCTTTCGGGATTATTTTTAATAAAATCAATCTCCAGCATCACAGCTTATTTAAATGAATAAATGTTTAAATTAACATTGGTAACTTGCCGTAAAATAACAGAGAAATACCAACGTGCGTACTTATTTTTTCAATTAAAAATAATTATATTCGGTTCGATAACATAATAACCCAAGATAAATTAGATTTCTTCTTTTACTTAATTATTTAAAGTATTGAAGGGTCGTTATCCATAAAAAAGAAATAAAACAGGTATTTGTTATATGAGTCATAATTTAGATAAAACGGACATCACCATACTTAAACAACTTCAGGTTGAGGGTCGATCTCAGCGCAATAAACTAGCCGAGATCGTTCATCTGTCGGTTCCTTCCGTTTCAGAACGAATGCGTAAACTGGAAGAGAGAAATTTAATCGAAGGCTACCGTGCAATACTGAACGCAAAGAAATTTAATTTTGACATATTAGCCTTCATATTCGTTGAAGTTGACGGATCTGACAATTATCCTAAATTTGTTGAAAAGGTTATTGAGGAACCGGAAGTACTCGAATGTCATTCCATTACGGGAGACGGCTCTCACATACTGAAAGTTAGAACCGAGAATACCGAATCCCTCGAACAGTTGTTATCCAAGTTGCAGTCCTGGCACGGTGTCAGCAAAACGCGTTCCAACGTGGTACTTACCAGTTTCAAGGAAACCCGGGAATTGCCTCTTGAACTGACCATGCAGGAGAAAACCAAATAGGACGATGGGCGGTTACACCAGTTTTGATTTAAACCCTTTCACCGCAACTCTTCCCTTTGTTTCGTAAATGCTTTCAGGTCAGTTTATTCTTTTTTCTTTTAATCAGCTTCCCCGAACCAGGGGAAGCTCAACGGACTTTCGGTGTAATCTGGGATGTTCCCACTTCACACCGTAAAG
>CAYQXO010000008.1:0-2517 GCA_964421495.1 uncultured Balneolaceae bacterium
TGTGGATTACTGCCTATCTGGCTTCATGGAAACATTATGCACCGCCCGGCGGTAACTGGGGTAATTTGCCGACCGACGAGATCGACTGGAGTGCGTTTACCCATATGAATTATTTCGCCTACTCCGTTAATTCGGACGGTACGCTATTTGAACCGGATCAGTATCAGAATCTAAACCCGGATCGGCTGGAAGCAATAGTTGCGGCCGCCCATGAACACAACAAACCCATTCTATTCTCGATTGGAGGGTGGGGGAATTATGATGGATTCAGCAGTGCTATTTCCGATCCGAATCGATCCAATCTCGTTAATAGTATCATTACCGAGATGCATACGTGGAACTTTGACGGAGTGGATATTGATATGGAGCCGATCAGAAGTTCGGATCATGATAACTACAAAGCCTTTATAAATGAACTACATACCGCTCTGCAGGAGGAAAGCACACCGGTGCGGAGTACTCCTTTACTGGTAGCCGCAACCGGAAGGGATGCCGAGCTATTTGCAGAGTTACATGATAAGTTCGACCAGATAAATATAATGACCTACGATTACAGTGGTGCCTGGGAAGGGTGGGTGACCTGGCATAATGCTGCCGTTTATAGTGGGGGTAATACTTTTGAGAGTACCGGCGGGCAGATGCCCTCGGCCAACCGCTCGGTTGACGAATATATCAAGGCCGGTGTGCCCAAAGACAAGATCGGTATCGGCATAGACTTTTATGGATATGTCTGGGAAGGTGTTTCCGAACCGCTGCAAGGCTGGGATACCCCTCCAACCGTTACCGATAACGTACCGTTCCATGATATCATGAATACCTATTATACGGATGAGCGACTCCATTGGGATTCCGGGGCGGAAGCGGCGTATTTAAGCATTAATAACAGTAATGGCGAAAAATTTATCTCCTATGATAATGTGCGTACCGTCAATGCGAAGATTCAGTATATTCGCGACAAGGGCATTGGAGGTGCCATTCTCTGGGAAATCGGTGGAGGTTACCGGGAAGATCAACCCGAGGGTGAAAAGGATGTTCTGTTGCGGGCTGTCAAGGATGCAGTGGTAAACGGAGCCGATCTGCCATCGGATCCGAGTGGTGATACTACCCTGCCCTCGGTAACGCTGACGAATCCCTCGGGAGGCGATATAGTTTCCGGTACGGTCATCTTACAGGCGGAGGCAACAGATAATGAAGCAGTAAGTCAGGTCCGTTTTGCAGTTGATAATAATGAGATTGGATCTGCCAGCACTACAACCTCTGCCGGTGGAAACGTGTATGAGGTCAGCTGGTCAAGTTCTGAAGTCTCCAATGGACAGCACACGATCGAAGCTCGGGCGACTGACGAAGCGGGGAATACCCAGTCCGAATCGATTACCGTGGAAGTCGATAATGGCAAGGACGGTGGTTCCCTGGTAGTTTATGGAGAACAGCTGGAAAATCCATGGATCGATGCATCGTGGAGCGCTGAGGTCAATATGCAAGTTTCCCAGCAATCCTACGCAGGATCCAGCTCCATCAGGTTGGACGCCAGTTCATGGGGTGCTTTAAGTCTCAGGCACGGAGCGTGGGGCAGTGCCACGGGAGCTCTTTCAACGAGTGAGTACGAGGCCGTGTCTCTGGCTATTTATTATCCGGACCAAGAAGGTTCCTTGCGGTTATGGTTGAAAGATGATGACGGTAATGTTATCAAGACGGTGGAAATCGGATCGGTTAATCCGGGAAGCTGGAAAAAAGTGAGTCTGTCGCTTAGCGACCTCAATCCCGATAATAAAGAGGTCCGCCGAGTAACACTGCAGGAATCCAGCGGAGGTGCTCGCACCTTTTATGTTGACGACCTGAAGTTAACAGGCGGTAGCAGTGATGGAGGCGGTGGTGGCGGAAGCGTCACCCTGACATCTCCCGACTTGATCTCCCCGCAAAACGGAGCATCGGATTTAAGCAGACCTGTAACCCTGGACTGGGAGAGTGTCAGCGACGCCGGTTCTTATGAGGTACAAGTTTCTGATCAATCCGATTTCAGTACTACCATAAATCAGCAGAGCGGCATAACGGGTACGACCTATGAGACCAGCGAATTACAGGAAGGTACCAACTATTATTGGAGAGTTCGTGCCGCAACAAGTGGTGAGACCGGCGAGTGGAGCTCTACATGGAGCTTTACTACTCAATCTTTGCAAGAAACACTGGTATTGTACGATGATCGGCTGGTAGATCCATGGATCAATACTTCATGGAATGCCGACATTAGTACGCAAAGTACTCAACAGGTTAATTCAGGTAACTATTCGATTCGAGTAGTAACGGATTCCTGGGGTGCACTGAGCACCCGTCATGGTAGTTGGGGAACCACAAACCCCGTTTCCACCAGTGCGTTTGAATCGCTCCGGTTTGCCGTTTATTTCGTGGATGAAGGTGGACAGTTTCAGGTCTGGATGAAGAATGAAAGTGGAGAGACCATTGAAACGGTTACGACTGACAATATAACGTCGGGAGATTGGACAACGATTTCCGTTCCAA
>CAYQXO010000008.1:2527-44158 GCA_964421495.1 uncultured Balneolaceae bacterium
ATTGAATCCCGATAGAGAAGCTTTACTTCGGTTAAGTATGCAGGAAGTAAGCGGTTCGCCTCGAACTTTCTATGTAGACGGACTCAGATTAGAATAAGTTATAATCTAATTTCATCTCTCCCAGCCGGCATCTCAGGTATGTACTGAGGTGCCGGTTTTTTTATCATACCATATATTAATTAGATTGTTTGATAGCCTGTCGGATTTTCCGGTTCGTACCGTAGAAAAACCGGTTTGAGCTGAATTAGAAACGCTTTTACGAGTGAGGTTGTGGAAGTAAAATTGACTCCAATCCCTCAACCGACTTTTCGCGGGAGATGTTTAAGCATCCGACAGATATCCAGTATGACTGATTATGGAAACGTTAAAATTTAAATAAATGAGGTTCAAATTACGATGAGTATCGATGTTCGAAAAGAAACGGCGGGCCGTAAAGGAAAAGTGGTTACGGTAATATCCGGGATAAAACACAATCCGCAGGTTATTGAGGAATTGGAAAAGAAATTAAAACAACACTGCGGAGCGGGTGGAACCAGTTATAAAAAAACGATTGAAATACAGGGAGAGCATGTGGAAAAAGTTAAAAAGTTTCTGGAAAAAGAAGGTTTCGACGTTTCTTCCTGAAACTCTCGTAGGGTTCGATTCTAAAAGATGAGTTATTGCAAGACTTATTTGGAGAGCACCTATCTAATCGCAATATTTGTATCTACAACATTTACAATTGAACAAAACTCCCATGCGGTTTTCTGAAATTGTCAAGCAAAACAAATTTACCAGCCATCAAGCCAAAGCTGTATTGAATATTATGTACACGGCAAATTGGCTTGAGGATCTGATTCGCCGTCATTTGAAACCCTTTGGTATATCTCACGAACAATATAATGTATTGAGGATATTGCGGGGTAATCATCCGGATTCATATGCTTTGCAGCAGATACGCAAACGGATGCTTAACCGGTGGAGTAATGCTTCTCGCCTAGTAGAAAAGCTGCGTAAAAAAGAGTACGTAACCCGCCGTCAATCCCGTGAAAATCGCAGAAAGGTGGAGATAAAAATTACAGATAAAGGCTTGGAGTTGCTTGAACAGATTGAAGAGGAAGTGCCGATGGACAGCCTGTTTATGGAGGGACTGTCCTCTGAGGAAGCTGGTCGGTTATCTGATAACCTTGACCGGATGCGGGAACAGATGAGTGAGGCATTGGATGAATAGCTCTTTTTTCCATCGATCTGCTGATTTTGCATATGGTTAGGGGGAATCTTTTTGACTTTCACGTTATGCGAACGATTCTATTTTTAATAATACTTTTCGGATTTTTCCCGGTACTTGAGACGGTTGCGGGTCAATCTCCCTATTTCGGTCCGTTTAAACCGGATTCCAGTACCATGCTGCTTATGCATTTCAACGGCGATGTTACGGATGCCGCCTCTTCCCGCATTGCCAACTCGCACGGCGATATTTCCTTTATTGAAAATGATCAGCTTCCCGGCGGGGATTACGGTAAACAAGTTCGCATTCAAAACAAATTTCCTGATCAAAACAGCTACCTGTCGCTACCCGATTCCAGTGCGTACGATTTGGAAGGGGCATGGACGATGCAATTGTGGTTTAATATTTTTACCACGGCCGACGATCATCGCAAGGATCCGCGCCTGATCATAAAGCCCGGTTTTCCCCATTACCATTCCAATTATTATGTATACTTGTTTACGTCGGATGGCCGTTTTGCCACCGGACATTTTGAAAACACGGGAAACCAAAGTTGGGTCCAAGTTACGGCACCGGAAGAAACAGTAATTCCCGGACGATGGTATTACCTGGTATATATGCGAGATACGCAGAATAATATGCTGGTGCAGATACTGCATCGGGTGAATGATGACGGGCAACCCGAGTTGGTTAATTTTCAAACGGCTGATTTCGATCCGGATGGCCAGGGACCGGCTGCTACCAACGACCGCTCCTTATTCATTGGAAGAGGAGGGGCCGACAATGATCAGCGATTTGACGGTTTTATGGATGAACTCAGGATCAGTAATACCGTTCGCAAATCAGACATTCCGGGGCTGGTAACTAATGTAAAACCCCGTTCCGATCAGCCGCCGGGACAATCAATTGAATTTCGGGCCGAGTTGCCGGAGATTCCCAATTCTATAAATATTGACAGCGTCATACTGTTCTACCGGGTTAATGAAGGGGAGTTTTCCAAAAATGCCATGACTGCTGCTTCGGCTGACTCCTATACGACAACCATCCCGGGTCAATCGGACGGCAGTCGGGTGGAATATTACATACGGGCATGGACCGACTATGGGATGGGAACAAGAGTACCGTTTAAAGAATTGAACGAGCCGGCGTATTTTCAATTTGATGTGGGTAACGTAACCCGGTTGAACCCGGTGGCGGACCAAATTCCAAAGACGATTCAACTGGAACAGAATTATCCCAATCCCTTTAACCCTGCCACCACGATAACCTATTATCTGCCGAAACCCATGCGAGCGAGTTTATCGATCTACACTATAACCGGTCGACATATAACTACGTTGACGGATCGTACGCATTCCGCCGGCAGGCATGAGGTTAAATTTACGGCTGACGATTTTGGCAGCGGCCTCTATTTGTACAGGTTAAAAACGAAAACGAAGATTGAACACGGCAATATGACACTGGTTAAATAGGGCAATAGTTGCGGATACAGAACGATGTTTTGTCACTATTAGCGATGCTGTTAAACGTAAAATATTTTTAACAGTATCGGATGAACACTTTTTGTATTATTTTTTATAATATGACTTTAAAATAAGTTACTAATCGAAATATTGTTTATGGCAAAGCATCTTTCCCCGAGGGTAGTGGCTGGGCGAAACTTCGTTATTTTTGTAGTCGGTATTTGGTATTTTGATTTTTATCTGGATTATACACTGCCCTCGGAAAACAATCTACTTCTGTTTTTTGTAGCGATACCTATTATTTGGGCCTCCCTTACCCAACTGTGGACTTCTTACAGTTACCATGATGTACATAAAATATGGTTGAAAGCACTTTCGCATATAACTACCATTTTGATACTGATTAGCTCGGTATTCATCATCAGCGTAATTATGAATACCGTAGATACGATTCTTGATCCGTTTGGGGCCTGGTTGTTTACATTGATGGGATGGGTAGTGCTGTTTGGACTTGGAGTCTATGATGTGGTGGATGCCACCGGCTGATCTATTTTCCGCGGAATTTCCGTGCGGAGGTATACGGGATAAAGTGCCGCAAAAAAACCGGATGTATCGTGTCAATACGTAAAAAGGCAGGGTATTTCCTATCTATTTATGCGTAATGCAAGGAAAGTTTGATAAACTATGGGTTTGTCTATAATATTCGCATGTTATGATAGTTCAAAGAGTTCGAGAAAGTATTGACTATGGCAGGGCCGGAAACATCTCCAACCGGGTTTATGACAGAAATTATAGCAGCTTGTTCAATCCAATTATCTTATTATGAAAAACACCACAATTTTCAGTATCGGTTTAATATCCGCGATTTTACTGGCGGGTTTTCTATTTTATGATTTCAATGAGGGCCCTACCGTCACCGTTTATAAGTCTCCTACCTGTAAATGCTGTGTCGACTGGGTGGATCATCTGGAAGAGAACGGATTTGAGACTAAAATTGAAAATGTGAATAATACGGTTATCGTAAAAAACAAATTTGAAATAGGAAAGCAGTTGCAAGCCTGTCACACTGCCGTAGTTGATGGGTACATAGTAGAGGGACATGTACCGGCTGACCTGGTAAAGAGGATGTTGAATGAGGAGCCGGATATTAAAGGTATTGCCGTACCGGGCATGCCACAAGGTTCACCGGGGATGGAAGGAAGTGGCGTTAAAGAGCCCTACACGATTTATACGTTTGATGAAGACGGTAATACCGGGGTATATGCTAAACGATGAGAGTTTGCTCAAGAGTAAAGCCGGTTATTGGCTGTAAAATGTTATCCGGCCCGACCTATCCAAATTGTATTTAATAGGAATTATTTTTATTTCTTGATATGCATTACCCCTGAGTCCATCAAGGTATGTAACGATAGAGCTCTACGAAAACTTCATTTTTAAATTCTATCCGACAACTTATTTATGAAACGTTCCTCTCTTTATACGTTCTCCGTTATTATTCTACTGGTTGTTACCGCCCAATATGCACTCATACCTTCCAAAGTCACAGCCCAGGATACGGATTCCGATTCTCGCTACGAGGTAAATTGGAATGCTTTTAGCTTCCGTAGTATCGGTCCGGCTCTTACTTCAGGACGGATTTCGGACTTTGCGGTGAATCCTGAAAATCACGCGGAATTTTATGTGGCGTCGGCTTCCGGCGGGGTCTGGAAAACCACCGACGGAGGTACAACGTTCGACCCCGTATTTGATAACCAGGGATCCTACTCCATCGGTCATGTTGCCATGGCTCCGACCAATCACAACATCGTCTGGGTCGGAACGGGGGAAAATAACAATCAACGCAGCGTATCCTATGGAGACGGAATCTATAAGTCGGTGGACGGGGGCAAATCCTGGGAAAACAAGGGATTGGAGCAGTCGGAACACATCGGGATGATCGAAGTACATCCAGAAAATTCGGAAATAGTCTATGTGGCGGCTTACGGACCCCTCTGGAGTTCCGGCGGTGACCGCGGCGTGTACAAGACGACGGACGGAGGAGAGACGTGGGAGCGTGTCCTCCATGTCGGTGAGCATACCGGAATCAACGAAATCCACATGGATCCGAGAGATCCGGAAACCCTCTATGCTACCTCCCATCAGCGACGCCGTCGCGTTTGGACCTACCTGGGCGGCGGACCCGAATCGGCCGTGTATAAATCGACCGACGGAGGCGAAAACTGGCGTAAAATTACAAAAGGATTGCCCGGCGGAAATCATGTTGGACGAATCGGCATGGATATCTCGCCGGCCAATCCCGACGTTTTATATGCCATTGTTGAAGCTTCGGGAAGCGGGGACGGTTTTTACCGGTCGACCGACCGGGGCGAGTCGTGGGAGAAACGCGGCGGTTATTCCACCAGCGGTAACTATTACCAGGAAATTTTTGCGGATCCGGTAGATGTGGATCGGGTCTATTCAATGAATACGTTTGGACAGGTAACGGTGGACGGCGGTAAAAGCTGGGAGAATATGGGGACCAAAAACCGTCACGTCGATGATCATGCACTCTGGATCAATCCCGAGAATCCGGGGGAAATGATCATCGGAAGCGACGGCGGCATGTATAAGACGCTGAACCGCGGAGAAAGCTGGCGCTATTTTCCCAACTTGCCGATTACCCAGTTTTACAAGGTGGCGGTCGACAGCGCCAAGCCGTTTTATAATATCTACGGCGGAACCCAGGATAACTTTACCCTGGGAGGTCCCTCCAGGACCATCGATCCGCTCGGAATCAGCAATTCGGAATGGCAGGTAACCAAGCGGGGCGACGGGTTTGAGCCGCAGGTAGACCCGAAAAACCCCAATATCGTCTACGCTCAGTCGCAGTACGGTGTGCTCGTGAGGTTTGACAAGCAGAGCGGTGAGTTAATGAGCATCCAGCCCCAGCCGCCGGAAGGCGAAGAAGAATATACATGGAACTGGAATGCGCCGTTGGAAATCAGTCCCCATGATAACAAAACCCTTTATTTTGCGGCTGACAAGGTTTTTCGCAGTACGGATCGTGGGCAAAGCTGGAGCCAGATCAGCGGCGATCTTACCCGGCAGATCGACCGAAATAAGCTGGAGGTCATGGGACGCGTATGGCCGATGGACGCCGTGGCCAAGAATCAATCCACCTCCAAATATGGAAATATCGTTTCCCTGACCGAGTCGCCCCTGCAGCGCGGATTGTTATTTGCCGGCACGGACGACGGATTGATTCACATAACCCGGGATGGCGGAAAGCAGTGGCGAACAATTAGCGAGTTTCCGGGCGTGCCGGATCAGACCTATGTAAGCGATATCTTCGCATCCCGACTCGATGAGCAAACGCTGTTCGCAGCGTTCGACAATCACAAAAGCGGAGATTTTAAACCCTATATTCTTAAAAGTACGGACCTGGGTCGGTCGTGGACCAGGATATCCGGCGATTTGCCTGAGCGCGGACAGGTATGGACGGTGGCACAGGATTATAAAAATCCCAACCTGTTGTTCGCCGGTACCGACTTCAGCTTTTTTGTCAGTCTTGACGGAGGCGAAAGTTGGAAAAAGCTCGACAACGGGCTGCCCACGATTGCCGTGCGTGATATCGCGATTCAGAAGCGGGAAAATGATATCGTATTGGGCACGTTCGGACGTGGATTTTTCGTACTTGACGATTATTCTCCGCTTCGCGGCTACACCGAAGAGGTAAATGAAAAATCGGCCCATCTTT
This sequence comes from uncultured Balneolaceae bacterium, assembly GCA_964421495.1. Taxonomy (GTDB): domain Bacteria; phylum Bacteroidota; class Rhodothermia; order Balneolales; family Balneolaceae; genus CAJXOW01. The sequence goes on from CAYQXO010000008.1 coordinate 8,934, forward strand.
TTTCTGTTCCCGATGCACGCCAATACCTGCAGCACAGCCGTATTGGGGCTTCGGCCAGCAGCAGTTATTACGATCCGAAAGGAGCCCAGGGAGATACCTGGTATTACGGGGAAAATCCGGAGTACGGGGCAAAAATCACCTATTATCTGAAAGAGTCGATAAAGACTCTCGAGGAAGAACGTGAGCAGCGTGATAAGAAAAAATTCGAGGAAGGAGAGCCGGTCTATTATCCGGAATATGATGAATTGAAAAAGGAACGGGAAGAAAAGCCGCCCTACCTGATATTTACGATTCGTGATCAGTCAGGCGAGATCGTTCGCGAATTGCGTCAACCGGCCAAAAAAGGCTTTCGCCGGGTGTATTGGGACCTTCGGTTCCCGGATGTGGCACGCGTAAGCCGCCGGGATGCAGATCCGCGGGAAACCAGTGACGAGGGAATTATGGTGGCGCCGGGTACCTATTCGGTTCAGATGTCAAAAAGTGTCAACGGAGAAGAAACGTCGCTGACGGATCCGGTTTCTTTTGAGGTGAAAACCCTGGGTAATTTGACGCTTCCGCCTGCGGATCCGGAAATGGTTACCGAGTTTCAGCATCGGTTGATGGATTTGTCGCGGGCGTTTAACGGTGCGCGGCGGACGGTTAACGAATTGGAGGACAAGATCGATTACTACCTGGCAGCAGTGAAAGTCCTTAATGATCCGGCGGCAAAGAATTTACGGGCGGATATATATCAGATGCAGGATTCGCTCGAGGCGGTGCAGAGAAAATTGAGCGGCGATCCGGTCAAACGTGATCTGGATATGGAACAGCGGCCGTCGATTGGTGACCGGATAAATCAGGCTGTGTATGGAAATCTCGGTACAATGTCGACCCCCACGGAGACGCAACGGCGCCTGAACGAGATCGGACGGGAACGTCTCAAACCCGTGCTCAAACAACTCGATATCTTGAGCAATCAGACTGCGCAGCGCATTGAGGAAAGGCTTGATGAACACAACGCTCCCTGGACCCCCGGCCGACTGCCGGAACTGGATTAAGGTTTGACCGCCCTGTTTCGCTACTCTATTACCGTGGAGAACAAAAAAAGATCTGGCGGGCAATCTGAAACAGGCGTTTGAACAAGGGTAATAAAAATAACCCGTCGTACCCATAAACACGGGAAAGGGCACAACGGGCTATTTAATCGCTCCGACGATACCGGAGCAAATTATCAGGATTCGATTTTATATTAGTTACTTTGAACCTGGACGGTGTCAATACTGGTTTCCTCACCGGTATGAACGACTACGCCTGTAATGACGGTATCCAGGTACGATTCCCACGAAGTGAAATCCGGGCTAGTTTTGCATGTGATATTAGAGACTTTTTAGACGAATCTCCCGTAAATGGGTACTAATTTCTTATAGGTATGACGAGTGAAATCGGAAAAAGTTAGTTATTAAATAACTTCCGACGATTTTTTGAGTTGGTAAATTTTTCAGGAGTCATTAAGTAAGTCAGTCCCAACAAACTAAATACGACGTTATATGGCAGAAAATATTAAGCGAATTTGCGTTTTTTGTGCTTCCAGTCAACAGAGCAACCAGGTTTACCGCAAACATGCTCGCCAGTTGGGAGAAAAACTCGCTGAAGAAGGGTACGAAGTCATTTTCGGCGGGGGACGGATAGGTTCAATGGGGGCCCTCGCCGATGGCGTTTTGGAGTTTTCGGGTCGAATAACCGGCATAATTCCCCATTTTATGAAAGACATGGAAGTTCATCACGAAGAGGTTACGGAGACCATTTGGGTCGATTCAATGCGAGAACGCAAAAAATTGATGTTGGAAAAGAGTGAGGCCATTATTGGATTGCCTGGCGGATCGGGAACACTGGAGGAATTGATGGAAACCATAACCCTTAAACGTCTGGGGCAATACCTGGGACCGATTGTCATGATCAATACGCGTGGTGCTTTCGATCCGCTGCATGAGTTGTTTGAAAAATGTATAAAGGAACGTTTCATGGAAGAACGGCATCGCGAGATGTGGGAATTTGTTGACACTCCCGGGGATGCGCTCCAGGCCGTACGCAACACTCCGCCATGGACAGAGGATGCACGTTCGTTTGCCGCGCTAAAGTAGGGTAGGTATCCTTTTTCAATTGGTATCCTTGCCAGAAGGTATATCGGAAATGAAACTGCAAGCCGGTATAAATCCCGTGTTTCTTGATTTTACACTTTCCCTGCCAATTCACCGGTTCTTCAGGGGATCGCCGCGGGCTGGATAAAAAGGATCCGAACCGGGACAAACTTCGTGTTAATGTTGAAAGGTTGATTCATGGTAATAGCGTGAATAAATAAGTTGATGAAACCGGTCAATACTACTACATTATTTAATTAATACCTGGTAGATTGGATTATTATTAGATTTCTGGATTAAATAATTATTTTCAGAGAAGCAAAGCGATCGGGTATTAGGAATCGTGAGTGTCAAGATAGAATTGAGTAAGGCATCAGATGTTTTATAGAAGTGACCGACGCGTAGGATTGCGAAAACTTGGCGTTGTTAGCTAAAAGCCTGGTAGATTGGTTTCAGAGTGAAAGTAGTCGGTTAGGCAGGAAGCGGGGAGTTGGAAATAAAGGAAAATAAATCAAAAAATGAATACCAGTTCAGCTGAAGGAGGCGACAAAATATCCGACTACGTAAAGACCTTTTATGAAGATCCGCCTTTGTTATTCAGGAATTTTTCCGACAGGCAGATAAAAGAGTTTACGGAGTTGGCCGTTATCAGTGAGTTTGAAAAAAATGGAGTGATCATGAAGGAGTCGGAAGAAGTGGTTATGGCATATCTTGTTCTCGAGGGCAGCGTGAGTGTATGGAAAGACAGTATTCAGATTATAACACTGGCGAAAGGGGAATTAATCGGAGAAACCTTTATATTCCCGGATAATTATCGAATCGCAAATGTCATAGCCTCTGTTGACTGCACGCTCCTTCGCTTTGACCGAAAAAAAGTACTGGATTTTCTGACGCATAAACCCCGCAAATTAACCAAGCTGTTAACCCGTAATCTAATCCTTATTCAAGGGAGTAAACTTGCCTATATGAATAAGCAATTGATTACGCTGAAAAAACGATTGGTCAATAATAAATGACTGAATAGTTCTGCAAATATATTTTAGAATAAATATTTGGAAAATTAACACTAATAGAGGGAAGCTATGAAAATTGGTTTGTTTTTGAACAGGGATATCCGTCAAAATATATACAGGGGCATAGTTGCACTTCTTCTTCTGGCCTTCTTCCAGACGGCGGCCGTCGGTCAGACCAACGGATTGACGCCCCATCAGGTGAGTCAGTTGAAAGACGTGGGTGACGCTTTTTTATCGCCGGAGGGTAATAAAATCGCCTACACCGTTAATGTGCCGAAGGATCCGATGAAACAAAATGAAACCTCGTGGACCGAACTGTATGTTTATGATCGGGAAACAGGTCAGCCGCAGCCTTTTATTACGGGAAAGACGAGTTTTCACCATGTGCAATGGGCACCTGATGGGAAATCCATAACATTTTTGGCGAAAAGAGAGGGAGACGATCACACCTCTCTTTATCGAATTCCGGTTGACGGGGGAGAAGCCCGAAAAGTTTATTCTTTTGAAACGGGTATTCGCAACTACGATTGGTCACCCGACGGAGAAAAGCTGGTATTCACCGCTTCGGAGCCTGACAATGACGAAGAGAAAAGTTTCCCCTATAGCCCCGATATTTTCGAGGAAAATCTGACCCATCGCCGTGCCTATGTGGTTTCTCCGGGAAAGGAACAAACGGCCCGCCGATTGCAGGTGGAAGGGACGATATACCAGGTCGACTGGAGTCCCGCAGGTTCCCATATTGCCGTCACTGCATCCCCCACCCCGTTGGTGGACGACTATTACATGAATCAAAAAGTGCGGATCGTTTCGGCGGAGGAGCTGACCGTGACTACCGAGATCAATAATCCGGGTAAACTCGGTGAAGTTGCCTGGAGTCCGAATGGCCGGCAGGTTGCATTTATTGCGGGGGCCGACCGACACGACGTTATTGACGGCCGGTTGATGGTCTCGTCGATTGATGACGGATCGTTTGAACAGTTGCTGAAAGGATATAAAGGTACGATGGAGGATATCAGCTGGATAGACGATCAGACGATTCGGTTCATTGCCAGCCGGGGGGTATGGAAAGTGTATAGCGAGATAAAACAGGACGGGAGCGACCATAGAACCTTACTGGAAGAACAGGAGGGCCCCATCTTGAATGAGTTTTCAACGGTGGATGGCAGAAGGACCGCTTTTGTGGCTGATGCTCCTGATCATCCTGCAGAATTGTTTTTGATGGAAGAAGATGACGGCCAGCCCCGCCGATTGACGAATCACAACCCGATATTAGGGGAGGTTGACCTCGGTAACCAGGAGATGGTTACCTATGAGGCACGCGACGGCAGGGAAATTCAAGGAGTGTTGGTGCGGCCGATAAATGAGAATCCGAATAAACGCTATCCTTTGTTGACGGTGGTACACGGAGGGCCCGAAGCCCATTACGATATGGGTTGGCATTCGCATTACAGTGAGCCGGCCCACGTGATGGCTGCACGCGGGTATGCCGTATTCTTTCCAAACTACCGTGGAAGTACGGGACGTGGCATCGAGTTCCTGAAGTCCAGCCAGGGTGATCTGGCCGGAAAGGAGTTCGATGATATAGTCGACGGTGTCGACTACTTGATTGAGCAGGGATTGGTTCATAAAGATAAGGTGGGTGTAACCGGCGGTTCTTACGGGGGATATGCCACTGCCTGGCTCTCGACCAAATATTCTGATCGTTTTGCAGCCGGTGCCATGTTTGTGGGAGTCAGCAACAATCTGTCCAAATGGGGCACTTCCGATATCCCCCAGGAGCTTTATCTGGTGCATACGCGCGAGCGAATTTGGGAAGATTGGGACTTTTATCTAGAGCGCAGTCCCATTTATCATACCGACAAAGCGCAAACCCCCCTGTTGATTTTGCACGGCAAAGAAGATACCCGCGTCTATCCCGGCCAGTCGTATGAAATGTATCGTTATCTGAAAGTACGCACCGAGGTGCCGGTACGGCTTGTGTTGTATCCCGGCGAGGGACATGGTAACGCCAGGGCCTCGTCTCGTTATGACTTTCAGCTTAGGCTTTTGCGGTGGATGGACCATTACCTGAAAGGTCCCGGTGGTGAAAAGCCCGACGATGAGTTGAATTACGAGGCAGGGATGAAGTAGCCTGTATTATCGGTTCGTGATGTAAGAATGAGAGATCGGAGAAGTGTTTAGGCTGCCGCATTGGACGTTTGTGAACAGGTTCGAAAATCGTTTAGGTTATTTCGCATCGAACAGGTCAACTTGATAGCTACCTGATGGCTTGCAGTTTGCCTGTAAGGTTTTAAACGTATGGGGATTTCCTGTGACAGGGAATCCCCATACGTATTTTTTAAATGGCAGTCATTCGTTGTACCACCCGGTATTATTTGATATTTATTCTTTAAGAAGTAAGTGAAATTAGTTACATTGAGGTTCTATTTTATAGCACTTCTGTATTGATAAAGTTGTATCCTTTCACTATAAGCACCACTATTAAGCCCTTTTATTCGATGCACTTTCGCAATCTCTTTGCCCTGTTCTCTGTGTTTTTGATCCTTTCGTTCATTTTACCCCGGCCGGCCGAGGCCCAGGATGAAACCTCGGTATACTTTAAGAAGAAGGTGGTTGATTCAAATGGGGATCCAGTCAACAACGACATTCCCGACGTTCTGTTTACTGCGTATCTCAATGGTGAACAGGACTCACTTCTGATTGAAAATGCTCCACGGTGGGATGGTGGAGTCTCCAATTATGATGCCAGTAATAATATGGCGGGCATTGAACTGCAGAACTTCCACCATTTTGGCGCCGGGGATACGGTGACATTGCGGTTTACGGACCGGGTGCTCGGCGAGCGCGGAGCTTTCAGCCAGGAAATTGATACAATTCCCTGGACCGATCCCGATCCGTTTGGCCAGATACAGCTGGCAGATACCAATTTGCCCCAACGTCCTCAAAATGTTTCGCTTACGGTGAGCGACAATAATGAGCGAACCCTTACCTGGGATGCGGAAAGCGGGTTAACCTATCACGTCTACCGCCGCTCGCGGCTGGATACGATCTTTAACGGAAATGCGCGAAATCTCTATATTCAGGTGGCCAGTGATTTGGATACGGGATCCTTTACCGACTCCAATATTGAAGCAAATAAACGTTTTGGCTATATAGTATATGCGGAGAATGAAAATGGCACGCGGAGTGTACATTCTCCGGATGTATTTGAGGGTCAGAATCTCAAAGGGCTTCAGGTATCCTCCAAAACGGCGACCAACGCGACGCTGGAGTGGGAATCCTATCAGCCATTATTGGGTAAACTGGCCGGATATAACATTTATCGCCGACAGGAAGGAGAGTCATTCGACAGCAATCCGCTTGCTTATACGGGCACGGAAACGGAGTATACCGACACCAGGCTGAATCCGGGAGAAACGTATTATTACAAAGTCATTCCCCGTAATTATGACCAGAACGAAGTGGCCAAATCTCCGGAGGTCAGTGTAACTACGGAGGCCTCGACCGATGGCTATATGACCTATGCGAATTTGAAAACGGCCATTGTGATCTATGCTTACGGCCCTTCGGTAAGAGGCGGTGATTATCAAATGAGCGAAGACGAAATTGAGGATATCAAGTTTTTGCTGGAGCGGATGCGCGAGTATTACTGGCGCAACACCAAGATGCAGTTGAATCTGGAGTATGACTATATTGTCTTTAGAGATTACAAGGAGCTGGAAGGCAACCGCGCTACATCGGTAACGGAGACCGGAACGCATATGGAAGAGGAACACGGAGTAATGAACACCCAGTATGACGTGGTCTTTCGGCTTACCCCCTCGATTGGCGGTTACTACTCGTGGGGCGCTACGAATCTGTTGGAGCTTCCCGGTCCCGAGCGTCGAACAGGTTTTTCACAAGTTCGCTGGCCGTACCGCGATTTCACAATCGCCGGATTTGAACGATATCCGCTGGTGTTCGACGAGGTCGATTACAATAATGTAGGCAACAACCTGATTTGGACGGCAACGCACGAGAATCAGCATTCGATCGACGGCATATACAACCACAACGATCATCCGGAGATGGGGCATGGCGACTTTCCCCAGTTGTATGCCACAACCAATATCGAAAATTCGAGTATAGGATGCTGTTACCCCGGCTTTCCCGATTATTATTCCAAGCAGTTCGGACGACGTTTCAGTTTTCAGGGTACCATGATGCGTGATTTCCGTCCCTATAAGGATCTGCAATCCAACTGGGGCGATATTTATGAAGCCAAAGACGCCGACGGTGACGGATTTCCGGATAACGATCCGCGAGTACCGTTCGATGAAGAGCAATTTGGAACGCCATCTGATGATGCCGATGCCGACGGGGACGGGTATACCGACAAGCAGGAGGCCATAGACGGTATATTCGAATACAGCCATACCGATCCGCATGACCCCGATACCGACGGCGACGGAATATCAGACGGTGAGGATAAGTATCCTCGATATCCCATAGATACGCGTATCAAAACCACGGCCGACGGCTTTGTGCCGACTATCGACGGGGATCTCGGTGAATGGCCGGAACACACCCTGGTCGTGGATACGGTCAGCAAGGTGGAACGCAACCAGCCTTTTGCTCCAAAAGTGTATATGGCTTACAGTAGCGATTCTCTTTATGTGGCGATGGATCTTCCGGAATGTGGAGAACCGTATATCAGGTGGGATTTTGATAATGACGGCCGTTGGTACGGCACCGGCAACCTGGTGATGGATTTTAATCTCAGCCAGGGTACCTTTTCAGAGTTGAGAACCTGGGATGCCTCCGAGGAAGCCCGTGATCTTGACGAACAGATTAACAACAAGAATGACGGTGTTGGAAACGGTTTGTGGGACAATGATGGTAACTATCTACAGGAGTTTGGTGAGCGTATTTTGACCAGCCAGGATGTGAATCTCTCGATCGATAATTCGGGATCAGGTCCCAAGATCGAGTTCGCTATCCCGCAAGAAGAAAAAGCCAACCTGAATCTTCAGGATGGGGATCAATTCGGATTCCATATCGATTACACCGATGTGATGAACCTGAATCTAGGTGCCAAAACGTTTGACTGGTGGAGCTATGCATACGTCGACCTTTCCGGTTTGAAGGCTACTGACGCGCCTGCGGATCGGGAGTTGGCGCAATCCTTTGAGCTGGAGCAGAACTACCCCAACCCCTTTAATCCGACGACGACCATCGAGTTTGCCCTGCCCCAATCAGGCGAGGTAAAACTGAAGGTATTCGATATGCTCGGACGCGAAGTGGCTACGCTCATCGATGATCGGAAAAACGCCGGACGTCACAAGGTACAGTTTGACGCTTCCAGTCTTTCGAGCGGCGTTTACTTTTACCGCTTGAAGGCAGGAGATAAAGCTCAAATTAATAAAATGACTCTGATCAAGTAGAGACCAGTTTTTCAGGAAGTTGCGCGGTCAAAATTATATGGATTCCCCGGCTTACGACCGTCGCAAAGATTTATATTGACCGTATAATTAGACTTTCAACGCCTATTTATGTCACTTATGAATTTTCGTTTTTTTACTATTTCACTGCTCCTCTCTTTATTCATTATCTCGGGATTTTATCAAACCGCTGAAGCCCAGGATGAGACCTCCGTTTACTATAAAAAGCGAGTAGTGGATTCAAATGGGGATCCCGTGGAACACGAAATTCCAACCGTGCTTTTTACGGCTTACTTGAATGGGGAACAGGATTCCATACTGGTAGAAAACGCCCCGCGGTGGGACGGCGGTACCACCAATTATGATGCCGGTAACTATATGGTAGGGGTCGAGTTGCAAAATTTTACCCATTTTGGAGAGGGGGACACCGTTACGATTCGCTTCACAGATAGAGATCTGGGAGAGCGCGGTTTTATCAGCCAGGAGATAGATACCATTCCCTGGAGTGATCCCGACTTATTTGGGGAAATTGAACTTGAGCAGACCGAATTGCCCGCCCGACCGCAAAATGTGTCACTGTCGGTGAGTGAAGATTCGGAACGGACGGTTACCTGGGATACGGAGGCGGGACTGACGTACGAGGTTTACCGCCGATCGCGTCTGGATACGATCTTTAACGGAGAAACACGCAATCTGTATGTCCGGGTTGCCGATAATGTGAGCGACGGCAGCTTTACGGATTCCAATACTGATCCCGACGAGCATTTTGCTTACCTCGTGTATGCCGAAAATGAGGCCGGAGTCAAAAGTGTACACTCAAAGGAGGTATTCTATCGAACGGATATAAGCGGGTTGCAGGTCTCGGCTAAAACCTCGAACAACGTTACGCTCTCATGGAACGCGTATGAACCATTGGTGGATAATCTTGGCGGCTATAATATTTATCGACGTCAAGAGGGAGAGGAGTACGGGGAAGATCCACTGGCGTATGGAAATACCGATAACTCGTATACGGATACACGGCTTAGTACCGGATCGACCTATTATTATAAAGTGGTTCCCCGTAACTATGAACGCGTTGAGATGGGGACTCCCGCTGAAATAGAAGCCACGACGGAATCCTCCGATGAAGGTTACATGAGTTACGCAAATCTCAAGCTGGCAGTGGTAATCTATGCGAATGCGCCGGCCCTGGCACCGGCTGTAACTCCCAATGATGGAGACAATTATGTGATGTCGGAAGGTGAAATCGAGGATATCAAGTTTCTCATCGAACGAGCTCTGGAATATTACTGGCGCAATACGAAGATGCAGTTGAATATAGAGACGGAATTCATCGTATTTCGAGAAAACAAATTGGCCGAGTCGGTGGATGAAACCGGAGAACATCTGGCGGAAATAGGCGTGGTCAGTACGCAATACGACCTGGTTTATCGAATAACGCCGTCTCGCGGCGGTTTCTGGTCCTGGGGAGCCACGGATAAACTACAACTGCCTGGATCTGATCGCAGAACCGGTTTTTCACAGTCGCGATGGCCGTATCGCGGATTTGTCATCGAGGGTTTTGGGCGCTATCCGCTGGTGTTTGATGAAATTGATTACGAAAATGTGGGTAACAACCTGATTTGGACGTTTACCCACGAAATCCAGCATGCTATCGACGGGATCTATAAATACAACGATCATCCCGAGATGGGCCACGGTGATAACCCCCAATTGTACGCGACAGAAAATATTTCCAATTCCGATATCAATTGTTGTTACCCGGGTTTTCCCTCGCACTACTCCAAAAAATTTGGAAAACGCTTCAGTTTTCAAGGTACGATGATGCGGGATTTCCGACCCTATAAAGACCTGAAGTCCAATTGGGGAGATATCTATCAAACCAATGACAGCGACGGCGACGGGTTCCCGGATGATGACCCGCGCGTACCGGTCGATGAAGCGCGATTCGGGACTTCCCCGGATGACGCCGATGCCGACGGTGACGGATACACCGACAAGCAGGAAGCCATCGACGGTATATTCGAATACAGTCACAGCAATCCGCATTTGGCAGATACGGACGGCGACGGGACGCCCGACGGGAAGGATAAATATCCCCGTTATCCGATTGATACGCGTATAAAGACGACGGCAGACGGATTTATCCCGTCCGTTGACGGTGATCTGAGCGAATGGCCGGAGCACACCCTGGTGGTGGATACGGTCAGCAAGGTGGAACGGAATCAACCTTTTGCTCCAAAAGTTTATATGGCTTACAGCAGCGATTCACTTTATGTGGGAATGGACTTGTCAACGCAAGCAATTCCGACGCTCCGATGGGATTTTGATGCTGACGGATTCAGGTACGGGTCCGGTAATACGACGATGGAAATTGACGTAAGCAACGGCCGGTTTGCGACCCTGCGGACGAACGATGCATCCGAGGAGGCGCGAGATTATGATGAGCAAATCAATGATAAAAAAGACGGCATAGGGAACGGCTTCTGGGATGATAACAGTGACTATATCGATAAATTCGGTCGCATTTTTACGGATTCCGACGTGAACCTGGCCGTCAGGCAAACGAATTCGGGAGATCATATCGAGATCGCGATTCCCAAAACCGAAGAGGCCAACTTGCTGCTTCAGGAGGGGGAAGAAATCGGATTTCATATTGATTATTCGGATGTGAACGGTCTGGGATTGAAAGCGCGTACATTTGACTGGTGGAGTTATGCCTATGTCAATTTATCCGGCTTGCAGGCAACCGATATCCAGGAAGATCAAAATGAAAAGGCACGGGAATTCAGGCTGGAGCAGAACTATCCCAATCCCTTTAATCCGTCGACGACCATCGAATTTGCGTTGGCAAAAACGGGCGAGGTAAAGCTGAAGGTATTCGATATGCTCGGACGCGAAGTGGCTATGCTCATCGATGATCGGAAAAACGCCGGACGTCACAAGGTGCAGTTTGACGCTTCCAGTCTTTCGAGCGGCGTTTACTTTTACCGCTTGAAGGCAGGAGATAAAACACAGATACGAAAAATGACCCTGATAAAATAAGCCCGAATCTTTAGATCTTCCCGCTTTGACGGGGAGGTCTTTTTTTTATGCTTTATTGTCTTATTCTTATTATGTTACCCGTCGGACTTGACTTCATGGCTTCTCTTTATATATTGAAAATTCGTTTGCCATATAATTTTTAGTGTTACGGGGCAAAACTATTAGCGAATACAGAATATTATAATAGGTATTCGTTCCATGAATTTTCAGCAGCGGATGTACATTGGATTTTAATATGAGATATCAAAAACCTATGACAACTTTTTTACGTATATTTGCAGTTTTACTGATTACTGTAATCATGAATTTACCTGCAGTGGGACAGTTTACCACCGTAGACTGGGATCTCCACGATGTAGGTGCTGTCACCGAGATGGTGAATAACCGGGGTACTCTACATGACATAGCCCTTCCCAGTTTTCCATTGTTGATCAAAGCGGAGTTTCCCCGGGGCAGTTTTGTGGAGCACCACGACGCGGTCGCCCCGTTTTACGCTTCTTTGTCCAAAGACGAAGAGGATACCCTCGTAACCACCTCTCGAATCTGGGCATGGAATTCGGCTCTTGAGTTGAACGGATACAGTTCCGCGCCGTGGGATAGCGTCTGGGAGATAAAGCGGGGAGACACGGTTAATATCCCCTATTATGGAGATTATACGGCTCATTCCGACCAGGATATGGTAACGCGGTATAATGACTATAATGAAGCTTCCCTTCAACCGGCGGAGCATGATCCCCAGTTTCTCGATATTTATCAAACAAGTTGGGCGTGGTCATCGCGACCCCTGGACCAGTTCATAGTACTCAATATGAATGTAATACCCACGCGCAGATCATTATATGACTTCTGGTCGGGTATTTTCTTTAATTCCTCTGTTGGTCTCCATGAGGGATTTGCCCCGCATACCGACGATCGGATAACCTATCATCCTGAACATCGCATGATGATTGCACATGACGGGCCTGGTAATGAAGGAGAAGAGCCCTACACGCCGATGGGTATAAAAATCCTGCCTCCTGCAGAGTACCGGGGCGAACTCGACTGGACGTTTCAGTGGGGATATTCAGGCGATTTAAGAGTCCAGCGCGATCGCCAGAGATATGAACAGCTTACCAGTGGAGAAATTCAGACTGATCAGCAGTCCTACGGAAATGCAACTTCTTTACTTTCCTACGGTCCTATTGACAGCCTCCAACATAACGATACATTGAAGTGGCAATTTGCAACGGTTTATGGCTATAGTGTAGAAGAACTTCTTGAAAAATCTGCGCTTATAGATACACTGGCCCCCGAATTTAATGTACCCTCACCACCTCCGTCTCCCCGGGTGGACGTAGAAACCCTTGATCGCGGAGTGAGGTTGACGTGGGATGAGCGGTCCGAACAATACCAGGATCCCCATCGAACGGACGGTGCGGAACAACCTTTTGAGGGATACCGGGTGTATAAGAGTACGGAAAGTCGGACGGGACCCTGGACTCTGTTGGCCGAATTTGATATTGCAGGAAATGAGTTTGGACAGAATACGGGGATTGATCATGAGTTTAATGACACGGGACTGATGAATAATGTGGAATATTATTATGCGGTGACGGCCTTTTCGAAGCCGGACACGGTATTGGGCTTTCCGTCCCAGTCGACCAGCCAGATATCCAATGCATTGCAGGTGATACCGGGCACGCCTCCGCCGGATGATGTGGGAGAAGTTTCCGTGGTACCTAACCCGTACCGGGGGGACTTGGATTATAACGACCGAAATCCCCCGTGGGAAAAACCTGATCCGTCACGTCAACGCTGGCTCGAACAGGATAGGCGGATACAGTTCATTAATTTGCCCGAGGAAAGTACCATTAAGATATATACGCTTTCGGGACGACTGGTCGAAACCCTTCAACATGATGATCCCGATCAGGGATTTGAGGACTGGAATTTAACCAGTAACGTCAATCAGGCCGTGGCAAGCGGCATATATCTGTTTTCTGTAAAAAATCGTGAGAATGGGAATACGCAGACGGGTAAGTTTGTAATTATCAAATAGATGGTGTTAGGAGTCTCCTCCTGAACGGTATATAATATTAATTAATCAATTGAATATTCATTAATTATTTTGTATGTAAAAGGACTGTGCCAAAAAGGATTCATACGGTTTGTCAGAATGAGCCGTTAGCTTATATAAGTTCGATATAAATAAAAGACTCATTTATGGCATCCACCCGGGATATCAGTTTTAACAACAAGAAAAGCCGCGAGTTTGGTCGTACCGTCAAAAAGCGGGTCAACGAGTATTTCAAGCGCAATAATCTCTCCAGGCATGCGAACGCCGAAATGATTTTTAAAACGGTTGTCCTGTTGACTCTCTACATCGGCTCTTACCTGTTGATCATGCTGGGAAACCTGTCGCTGGGAGCAATGTGGGGACTTTGTTTCCTCCTGGGGATAGGTATGGCGGGGATCGGCTTTTCCGTTTCCCACGATGCACTGCACGGGGCGTATTCATCGAACAAAACGGTCAACAGCATATTGGGAAGTACCTTTGACCTGTTGGGGGCCAATGGGTATATCTGGCAGATTACTCATAATATTATTCATCATACTTATACCAATATTCACGGTCATGACGAGGACCTGGAAATTGCCGGATTTATCCGGCTCTCGCCGCACCAGGAATACAAGCCGGTCCACCGTTTTCAACACTACCTGGCATTTATCGCCTACAGTACGGCTACCCTTTTCTGGGTGTTTGTCAAGGATTACAAATACTTTCTGCAGAGCGAGCTGGGTCCCTATAAGGACAAATCCCATCCCACCGGCGAGTGGGTCAAGCTGATACTGACCAAGCTGGCGTATTACGGGTACACCATTGTATTGCCGTTGATACTGCTCGAAATTACGTGGTGGCAATGGTTGATAGGCTTTGTGACGCTGCACCTGACGGCGGGACTGATCCTCGGCATCATCTTCCAGTTGGCCCACGTGGTAGAGGAAACGGAACATGTGGATCCGGGCGAGGACAATACAATCGATCAACACTGGATTATCCACGAAATGGAAACCACCTCGAACTTCGCTCGTGACAACAAACTGCTTTCCTGGTATATCGGGGGATTGAACTATCAAATCGAGCACCATCTGTTTCCCCGGGTATGTCATGTACACTATCCGGAGATCAGCGAGATTGTTGAACGTACGGCCAAAGAATACGACATCCCCTATAATCATCACGAAACCTTTTTCGAGGCCGTTCACTCTCACTACCAGATGCTTCGATGGCTCGGGAGTCCCGATGCGGAGCCTGTGCCGGCATAGGTTGCACTTCTTATGAGATTCAGTAACAGGAATGTGCACAGGGTGACCATTTCTATTACTATTGATGGTTTTAAATACTATTATACGGGTGTTTCCATTCCATAAAAGATTATGGTAGACTTGCCATCACAGCTATTTCTTTCTATAATCTTTTACTATTCAATAAAAGTATCTCAGATAAACTTTAAATACCGACCATGCATTTGACCACTAAATTCAGTTCAGTAGTATTAACGTTAGCGATTTTCGTTTTTACATGGGGTTGCAGTTCCGGGGATTCGGGCCAGAGCAACTACGGGGATAGCCAGGAAAAAGACGAGCAGCCCAATATTATCGTCATGTATTCGGATGATCACACGGCCCAGACGATCGGAGCCTACCAGGAGGCGCTGGATTACGGGCTTAAGCTGGATCACACGCCGACGCCGAATCTTGATCGGATGGCTGATCAAGGGATGCGTTTTGACAACGCGTTTGTGACGAATTCAATCTGTAAACCCTCGCGCGCAACCCTGCTGACCGGAACACACAATCATATTAACAGGGTCTGGCAGAATGCAGGGATGGATCTCGATACCAGCCTGACGACCTTTCCAAAGTTGCTAAAGAAAGCCGGGTATCAAACGGCTATGGTCGGTAAATGGCACTTGGGAACGGATCCCAAAGGGTTTGATCATTATGAGATTTTGCACGGCCAGGGTCCCTACTACAATCCAACGATGAAAACTCCGGAAGGTAATAAATCCTATCATGGACATACCACGGAAATAACGACTGACCTGGCCCTGAATTGGTTGAAGGACCGAAGCAAGGAAGCAAAGCCTTTTATGCTGATGTACAATCAAAAGGCGCCGCACCGCAATTGGCTGCCGGGTCCGAAGCACCTGAACGATTATCGGGATCGGGATCTTCCGGAACCTGCTTCGCTGTTTTATGACTATTCAGGACTTGCCTCGCCGGCTGCCAATCAACAGATGGAAATTGGCAACCACATGTCGTGGGGCTGGGATCTGAAAGTTCCCAAAAACCCGGAGACGGGCGAGGGCGGCAAGATGGATTACCTGATCAGGCGCAATGATCTGACTGACGAGCAGGTTAAAACAATCAAAGACGCTTATGCCGAAAACAACCAGTACCTGTATGACAACTGGGATCAGATGTCGGAAAAAGACAAGGTGCGCTGGAAATATCAACGATACGTGAAGGATTATCTGCGTGTGATTCGAGGCCTGGATGACGGCGTGGGTCGCCTGATGGATTATCTAAGACGTGAAAACATGCTCGATAATACGGTGGTTATCTATGCCGGTGACCAGGGCTTTTTCATGGGCGAGAACGGCTGGTTCGACAAGCGTTGGATCTACGAGGAATCGATGCGTCAGCCGTTGATCGTTCACTGGCCGGAAGGCATCGACGCCGGATCGGTCAGTAAACACCTGGTTCAGAACCTGGACCTGGCTCCGACTGTGTTGGATCTGGCCGGTGTCGAGATTCCTGACAAGATGCAGGGTCGGTCGCTCGTGCCTATACTTGAGGGCGAAAATCCGTCCGACTGGCGCGATGCCGTGTACTATCACTATTATGAAGGAGCGGATCGGGTACACAGCGTAGCCAAACATTACGGCATTCGAACCCAGGATTATACCATCGCCCACTATTATGAGCAGGATGAGTGGGAGCTGTTTGATCTGAATGAAGATCCCGAGCAACTGCAAAGCGTTTACGGCGATCCCGAATATTCGGATGTGCAGAAGCGCCTCAAGGACAAAATTGACGAACTGCAGGAAAAATACAAGGTTGAGTTCATGCCTGACGAAGAAGAAAATTGACGGGTAAAATATCGAATATTTTGCTGGAATTGTGCTTTTATTGCACTTTGTCTTGGAGATTCTGAAAAGTTGCTCACAGCATAGCCTGCCGTAGCAAGTAAAAATTGGAAATTATAAACCCGCCGCCTGAAATCGGGCGGCGGGTTTTTTATACAGATACCATTATTAATTGCGACTGCTAACCCTTAACTTATTGGGGTGATGGTACAGAGATCCCACCTAGGAGTTTGTCGGACTTTCGCGAATCTACTGCAAAAAAGCCGGATTTGGGTATCTTTCGGCCGATTTTTCCTTACATAGTCCCGCTATTTTACGTCAAAATCGGCCGAAACCTACCTCAAACCGGACTATTCTTTCGTTACGATCCGGAAAGTCCGACAGACTCCTGAAAGGATATTAGAGACCTCACTCCATTTAGAAGAAATGCTTAATCAGGAGGTTGGAGTGAATTCCCGTGTTGGTATAAAAGGCGTTTTTGAGCATTCGTTGGGATTACGTTATTGAAGCAATTCTTTCAACAGTAAAATTAATTACAAATATACTCTTTATGGCACATTGTATAGCGTTAATGGGATGGAGTCTGCCGGCTATGGAAAGCGCCGAGAAGCTGGACATTCCCTATGTGGTGGTCAGTTATCCGGATTTCGAGAATTATGCGAAAGAGCATAATATCCCGTTTGTCGGCTGGGAGTTTAACGAGTGGAATGAAACCAATACATCGCTGCAGCTGGCGGAAAAGCTAAAGCCGTTCGATGTGGATTTGGCCATTCCCCTGTTTGAAGAGACGGTTGAGTGGTCGGGGGCGTTAAATTCCATTTTCCGCGAGGATCCGCGTCTGTTCAATCGTTCGTGTTTATTCCGCAATAAAGCGATGATGAAGCGAAAAGCTCTGCTGGCCGGATTGCGGGTCGGGTTATTCGACGAAGTATATAACACGAACCAGGTCCATAAATTTATGGATCGCCTTAACCAGGCCAATTTGCAGATCGAAGGGGAGGAAGATGCCTGGGTGCACCTCAAGCCGTTCGATGCGGCGGGTACGGTAGGTCATAAACTACTGCGTTCGCGGGCGGATATCGATGAAAAAATATCGGAAAAAGATTTTCCCTGTATGGTGGAAAGCCATCTGCCGGGGAAGGAATTCTCCTGCGAGGCTTTTATCCATGACGGGAAGATTCGTTTTATGAATATTACCGAATATGTGAAGCTGGGATATTCCAATTATGTACCCTGCGGACCCGAACTGGAGCAGAAGCGGCCGAAAATTCTGGAAGTCATGCAGCGGCTGGTGGATGCATTCGGAATCGAGTACGGCGTGATTCACCCGGAGTGGTTTTTGACGGAAAATGATGATCTCAGCTTCGGCGAGGTGGCTACTCGTATTCCCGGGGGACATATTTTTGAATTGATCAGCAAAGCGTATGATTTTGACGCCATCCAGGCTATGATCCTGTGCAGTGACCCGGATACCGACGAGGCGACGCTCGAGGAGTTCTTCCCGGGCGAGTCGGATTTCAACCAGTATTACGGCAGCTTGATGGTATACCCGAGCCGCGGTCATATTACGCGACTCGAGGTGCCGGAAGAGCTCGAGGAGGATGCCTACTTTGAAGAACACACCTTGTTGCCGCCGGCGCCGCATAAGGTCGGGGACCGGGAAGGCTATGGGAATCATTACGGTACCGTTTTCCTTAAAGGCGAGGATCCTGAGCGCATGAAGTCACTTCTCAGCCATTACCAGGGCGTTGATTTCTATGTATAGATAGTGTGCGTTACGCATAAGCATCCACGTTCCTCGCCAGACAATTTTTATTTACCGTAATACTACCAACCCAACTATATGGCTAATACAGATGTTGCTCCTGACAAAATTGTTATCCAGCTCGAGCGCTCCCTCCAGGCGCTGCAAAAGGCGCCGGATTTTTCAAAAAACTTATATCTTCCGCCGGTAATGGCTGCCGTACATCGGCTTGCTGAGACCAAAGAGGGTATTGAGCATTTATTCGAGACGGTGAGGGAATTATATGAGGCCGACTTGTTTAAAGAAGGTCCGTGGGAAAATCCGCAAATGCTGGTGCCGTCTCTTGTGAGCGGCACGCTGAAGAGCGGGGGAGAAACCACCAATATGGAGATTCTGAGCGAGTTGCGCATGCTGGCAATTTCGAAGGGGTTTATAACGGATTCGCGCTGTTCGGCCGGGGAAGCACGGGAGTTTTTGCATGAGGTGGTGGCTAACAATCTTGATTTCGTATTTCCCGATCGTTCGGAAGAAAGTCGATCATTCGATCCGGAAACCTGGGTAAAGATTCAAAATCTTTTCACCTTTTTGCTGGAGAATATTCCTTATGAGGGAATCAAATCCAAGATGCTGGAGGAAATAAGCATGATTACGGCCCAGCGGCCGATCATTACCAACCGGGCGGTCAAAATCCTCGAGTTTATTCACAAGCGCCTCGAGCTTGATGAGAATTCGAATGTGGATCAACAGCTAAAAAAATTCGTAGACGCCCGGTACGCCCCGACCGACCATCTCCAGGCGGGATCCGATGTTCCGTCGCCGGAGGAGTACAAGTCCTTCCTGAAATCGGCAAGTGAAGAGGAGTTGATGGAAGAATGTCAACAGATGGGGCAAAGTCTGCTCAGTACGGGAATCGGGAGTCCCTGGCATGTTTATATTCTCGAGCAGGTGATGGACCGCCCGGTGTTGGTGAAAGAAGTGCTGGCCCTAAATAAATCGGGTCGGAACGAATACGATGAACACCGGGAACTGGCCGAACAGCTGATAAAATCGATTCTCCAGCCGACGGCGGCTCGCGCGGTTTATGGTATGGGACGTATGCTCGAGCGCAACCTGCTTTCCCACCAGCCTGTCAAAAGCGGTTTGAAACGTATGCTCAAGCTTACTCCTCATCCGGCCGTCAAGGAACACATATTCCGCTCAACGACGGCACACCGCATAAAAAAGCCCGATGCTACACAAATGTTGGTAGCGGATACGTTGTGTGTGCTGGGACAACCGCTGGGCATCGGCCAGGGATGGAATCCCACATGTCAGTCGGCCCGGGGCATTAGCCTGTGGAGTCAGCATGCCCCCGGGAAGCTGCTGCGGTTAATTATTACGGCCGCCACGGAAAACAATCTTTCGATGCGGTTTGAGGAGGAGCTGATTGAGTCGGACGACCTCGTATTGGGTCTGGCCAAGGAATTCGACTATCACCTGGATATCGTCTCGATTGTATTGGTCCCCCATCTCGATAAAATATACAATGAAATGATGCGCCGGTGTGCATTGCGGACGGAAGATGGTCATAAATGGGTCAACCCGGCGTTGTACGGACAATGGATTCCCACAGGCTTCATTTCGGCGTATGAGGTCACGACCCGGACGATCAAGGCGTATCGGCATTTTGTGCGGGTCTTTTATGCGACCCATCATCCGGAATATAATGGCGAAAATGATTTAACCTATCCCAATCCCGTCGGCATTTTTATCACCTCCGCCGCCGGTAAGCTGCTTGGTTTTCATGCGATTTCCATTCTGCGGGTGGACCGTCACGAGGGACAAATGAGGGTGTATTTTCTCAATCCCAATAACGAGGGCCGGCAGAGCTGGGGGTCGGATATCGAGCCCACCGTGGCCGGTAATGGAGAGGAGCACGGAGAATCCTCGCTCCCGTTTTACCAGTTTGCCTCACGCCTCTACGCTTTTCACTATCATGAGTCCGAAGCCCGGGAACTGGAGCTGATTCCGGATGAAAAGGTGGATCGCATTGAAGAGATCGCCAGGAACAGTTGGGGAACCTCCTATACGTGGGTTGAGTAAAAAATAATAGTCGGAAGTCGGATGCCGGATGCCGGAAGGCTATTCAAGCATGTAGTTTTGTGGTGTATATACACAACGTGATTACCTGCAAGAATAATCTTCCGGCTTCCGTCCTCCGGCTTCCGACTACCTTAGAATTTCAAATATAGCCTAGAATTATGACTCGTCACTCGTCTCGCATTGAACTCAGCCGGTCGGCTTTGCAGAATAACCTCAATTTTATACGCGAAAAAATCGGGGAGCATCCGGTTTTTTCCTCGGTCGTAAAAGCGAATGCCTATGGGCATGGAATCGATGCTTTTGTACCCCTGGCCGAACAATGCGGGGTGCGGCACTTTGCGGTGGCTACCAGTTTTGAAGCGGAAGAAGTGGTGGAAGCCCGGACGAAGGATTCCGATATTATGATTATGGGCATTCTGTATCCGGAGGATCTTTCCTGGGTGATTGAACATGAGATCGAATTTTTTGTTTTCAATTTTCACCGGCTGGAGCGTTCACTGGAGGTAGCGGAGGAGGTGGGGAAAAAGGCACAAATTCACCTTGAGTTGGAGACCGGCGGTAACCGGACCGGGCTGCATGAGGAGCAGCTGGAGGAGGCGTTGGCCTATCTGGCAAAGCACAGGGACTATCTGGAATTGGCAGGGGTCTGCACGCATTTTGCCGGTATAGAGTCGCTGGCTAATCAATTCAGGGTTCAGGAGCAGAAGAAAAATTTCAATCGGATGTGTCACCGTGTGGAAGAAAGCGATGTAGAGCCCCGGTATTATCATACCGCCTGTTCAGCTGCCGCATTGGCTTTTCCCGATACGGTCATGGATATGGTGCGAGTGGGGACCTCTCAGTTTGGAATGTGGCCGAGTCCCGATATCTATAATATTCACCTGATGGAGGAGCAAAAGATGTCCGATGCCCCCCTGCAACAGGTATTAACCTGGAAAACCGACATTATGCATCTCAATCAGATTGAGAAGGGGGATTATATCGGGTATGGGACAGCTTTCCGGGCCTCGCGGGATATGCAGGTGGCGGTGTTGCCGCTCGGGTATTCAAACGGCTATGCGCGCAGTCTCTCCAATCATCACGATGTATTAATCCGGGGACACCGGGCCCCTATTGTCGGATTGATCAACATGAATGTGTTTATGGTCGATGTATCGGATATCCCCGGGGTGCAGTTACGCGATGAAGTTGTATTGATCGGTCGCCAGCAGAAGGAGTCCATCACCGTTAAATCCTTTACAGAAAGTCTCGACGCGATCAACAACGAGTTTGTCTCTCGACTACCGGCTGCGATTCCGCGCATAACGGTGGATTAGGTGGCTGACTGATCATTAATCATGGTGTTCAGTTTTTCGCCGCCACGGATGCCGAAATCGAGCGTGCGAATCGGGAAAGGAATCATAATATCGTGGTCGTCGAACGCTTTCTTGATGTTCATGATGGCCTCGCTCTGGGCCGAGGCGAATTGCCAGGGGGAATGGAAGTCAATCCAGAAGCGAAGATGAAAATTTATCGAGCTGTTGCCGAATTCATTAAAGTACAATTCGACTTCCCTTGAGTCGTCTACGCATTCGAGTCCCTCGACAGCCTCCAGGGCGACCTTTTTGGCTTTTTCGAGGTCATCCCCGTAGGAGACACCGCAGGCCAGGTCGACGCGTCGCCGCCCATTATCCGTAAAGTTCTCCAGCGGATTACCGTATACGCTTTTATTTGGAATGTAAATCGTTTGTCCCTGGGGCGTGTTCAACAGGGTGCTGCGCAGGTTTAGTTTTTCGACTTTGCCATAATATCCATTCGTTTCTATGACATCCCCGATCCGAAAGGGTTGCCTCATCGACAGAATAACGCCTGACATAAAATTTGCTGCAATATCCTGGAACGCAAAACCGAGGGCCAGACCGATGATACCGGCACCGGCCAGCAGGGAAGTAACGGCTCCGTCAAGATTCAGGATACTCAAGGCAATGAAGGCGCCGACACCGATAACCACCACCCCGGTTACCTTTTCCAGTAGATTCGTTATGGTTTTATTTTTGGTGACGGTGTGCAGCGCATGCGTAACGCCTTTTCGAAAGACGCGACTGAGAGCATAGAAAATGAAAAGGACCATCAGGGCTACAACCAGATTGGGAAACATTTCGATGGCTGTCCTGCCCCATTCTTCCAGTTTGTTTATTATCAAATTATAGGCGTTGCCAATGTCCATGGTGTTCATAATGAATTATAGTCCTTATTTAAGTAATGGGTGAAATGTCAACCGGCTCTCCCTTAAGCGTTATGATATTCAGAAAGCTTGGTAAATAGACTGGTTTATAATCCAGAGGTTAGGCGGACTTTCGCAAATAAAATGAGGTTAAAAACCGAATAAGGAACTCTTAAGTTACTCTTTCTAAGTTGAGCAATTAATAATAGATGTCACATGAAAGAGTTCCAAAAAGGCTTTAGTTAGATTACAATCCAGCTGCTTTTTAGTATAACGAAATTTAAAGTTAAATAAATAAGGGTTTTAAGTCTGCTTTAACTTAATTCCTTGTTAACGGCTGGAGCAACCTTAGTGGCAAAAAGTTCAATCGAGCGCAAAAGCTTATCATGGGGAATACTGCCCACGCTCATTTGCAGCAGGAAGCGGTCGTGACCGAAGATTTCATGCTGGTACAGGATTTTGTCGATCACCTCCTGCGGACTTCCCACCACGTTGGCGCCTTCCAGCGTGCGTGAGGCCTCGAATTGCTGTCTCGACATCGGGGGCCATCCGCGTTCCTTGCCGATTTTATCCATCGTTTGTTTAAAAGCCGGAAAAGCGATATCGGCCGCTTCCTGCGACGTATCGGCGATAAAGCCGTGTGAATTGATACTCAGGGCCGGTTTCGCCTGGTTGTTTTCCCGGGCTCCCCGCTGGTGGAGGTCGGCGAGCTGCTTGAATTGTTTGGG
This sequence comes from uncultured Balneolaceae bacterium, assembly GCA_964421495.1. Classification (GTDB taxonomy): domain Bacteria; phylum Bacteroidota; class Rhodothermia; order Balneolales; family Balneolaceae; genus CAJXOW01. The sequence goes on from CAYQXO010000008.1 coordinate 32,421, forward strand.
TTTTCCCCCGATGATTCCCAGCGCCATGGGAAGTCCGAGTGCCCCCGTACGGTAAGCCGATTTCGGTGTGCCGCCGACGGCCACCCAGACGGGCAGGGTGGATTGATAGGGCTGCGGGTAAACGCCTCTGCCATCGATCGAGGGACGGTGGTTGCCACTCCAGGTTACCGTTTCGTTTTCCCGCAGGGTAAGCAGTAAATCCAGCTTTTCCGCAAACAGCTCGTCGTAGTTATCCAGGTCATAGCCGAAAAGGGGAAACGATTCGATAAATGAGCCCCGTCCCACCATAATTTCCGCTCGTCCCTTCGAAAGAAGATCCAGCATGGAATACTGTTGATAGACCCGAACCGGATCCTCGGATCCCAGCACGGTCACCGCGCTGGTAAGCCGTATCTGTTCGGTCCGTTCCGCCGCCGCGGCCAGGATTACCGACGGAGCCGATGAAATATACTCTTCCCGGTGATGCTCCCCGATACCGAACACATCCAGCCCGGCCTCGTCGGCCCGTTCAATCTCTTCCATCAGGTTGCGGAGTCGTTCGGAGGGAGGAAGTTTTTCGCCCGTATCCGGTTGCGGTGTATTTTCGACAAAGGTATAGATACCAAATTCCATGAGCGTTCAGTTGGTTGAATTAGATGAAATCATGAGGGGCAAAATACTGGATTCTCCCCTGATTGTCAGGCATCGAGTCCAGGATATGGAATTTTATTCCGGAATAGGTTTCAGAGTTGGACTGTCGGGTAGATAAAGATACCGATTCGGCCGGCAATGTGTCGTTTTCGGCCTGATATCCGGTCATTAGAGAATCGCAATTGGATTTTTTACCGTATAAGTATTTCAAAGCCCTTATTCCTCATAAAGTCTGGAAATAACCCGGTTGATCAGATGAAGGGAGGCTATGCTTCCGGCTTTGGGTCCTTTTTCAAAATCCTCTTCTTGCTGGGCCATGGTATTGGTAAGATGTGCAAAACAGATGATGGGAACGTCGTGGTGTTGTCCAAAGGCATAAAGAGCAGCTGCTTCCATTTCCACCGCCGTTATTTTTCGGGAATACGCGTAGTCAATAGCCGTCCGGGTTTCCCGGTAGGGAGCGTCGGTGGTCCAGCTTTTGCCGACGGCCAGCGATAGATCCGATTCCGACTCCAAGGGGTGAAGGCGGGATAACAAGTCGGAATGGATTACGGCTTGTTGCTCCGGCGGCAGATAATGAAAACTGGTTCCCTCATCCCGGAGAGACTGCTTGATGAGCAGGAATTGCTCGTTGTTTTCCGGGGGCTGTATGGTGCCGGCCGAGGTAATGCTGATTAGATATTTGCAGCCGGAGGCAAACGCCTGCTCAGCCACCAGAACCGCGAAAGGAGCTCCGACGGCGCGACCAATGATGCCAATCTTCTGTCCGTTAAGGGCGAATTCATACATCGTCGTATGATAGCCGGCCCAGCAGGAATTGACGGAGGCCTCTTTTTCATCTTTGAGATAATTCACGAGATCTCCATCCGGATCGAGCAAGCAGATTTCCGGGACCTCACATTCCGGTTTTGCGTGTTGTCGCCGGGCTTCACGAAGAAGATTTTCGGGTTTGAAAACCGAGGGTTCGTCGCATTGATGGGGTCTTAGTAATGTGGCCTTATTTTTCATCTGAGGTAAATGTTATTCCAGTGTTGCTTAACCTTTTCAGTGTTCATTGCAGCGCTTTTCCAAGTTTCAAGAATTATCCCTGGACGATTCGACCGGTAGATTTTCCAAATGCCATTCCGGAAATCCCTCATCCAGCCGACGTGCGGTATATCCTTTTTCTTTCAGCAGATCGACCGCCTGATCGGCGAATACGCAAAAGGGTCCGCGGCAGTAGGCTACAACTTCTTGGTCGGCCGGCAGCTCATCCAGCTTCTCCTCCAACCGATCAACCGGGATATTCAGGGCACCGGCTATGTGTCCCTCGTTAAATTCCTGTTCGGGTCGTACGTCGATGACCGTGACCTCCTCATTTTCAATTTTTTGAAGAAGATCTGAATGGTCGAGGGTTTCCACGGAGTGCCTGGATTCGCGAAACTCGCGCAGGGTACGCTCAATTTCGGCTGCCCGCTCGATGCCCAGATCCCGCAGTGCTTTCCAGGCCTTGTAGACGTTCTCATCGGCCAGGAAGTAATAGACGCGGTTGCCGTCGCGGCGGGTTTCGACCAGTTGCACCCGCTTGAGTACCTGCAGATGTTGCGAGGTGTTGGCGACCGTGATATCGATCTGCCCGCCCACTTCCTCCACGGAATATTCGCCCTGGGCCAGAAGTTCTATAATTTCCAGCCGGTGCGGGTTTCCCAGTGCTTTGACTATATTCGACAACTCCGTGTAAATGCGATTTTTAAAAGTCCGTTTTTCCATAAGGGTATTGATTTTTCTGATTAGTGGAACAAAAGTATACCAAACAATATGAAACTATTCAAATAAATTATTGAATAATTGATTTATGTTTATTATGATTGTGTTCTTATAATGAAGAAATGCGAAAAGGCGGGATATTACTCCGGCCTTTATAGGTAGAGTGAATTCGGTAGTAAAACGGCGGGTTCGAGGTCAGAGTGAATTCGATTGCCATTTAAAAATTGAGGTAAGAGAGAGTAGCTTGACTCGAGGTTCTGCAGTTTAGTCCGCTTCAGGGACGAGTGCACTAATTTGTAATTAAATACACTACAGCTATGCTTGGAACGATAAAACAATTTTTAGCTCGACAGGCGCGTCAACCCACCGGATGGTTCGGCCGGGTTGTTGCAACACGGGTGTTTGAGAAAACCAATCGCGATCTGAGGCAATTCGGCCTGCAGATTATGGATCCCCGTCAAGATGATCGGATACTGGAGATTGGCTTTGGAGGCGGTTTGTTTATATCAGATTTAATGTCCCGCGTGGACGAAGGGAGGGTCAGCGGAATAGATATATCACGGGATATGGTGAATGTGGCCTCCCGACGCAATCGAAAATGGACTGAGCGGGGCAATCTTGACTTGCAACAGGCTTCCGTGGATCAAATTCCGTATGAAGACGAATCTTTCAATGTTGCATACACGGCCAATACCATTTATTTCTGGCCGAATCCCGAGAAAAGTCTGCGTGAAATAAAGCGTGTGTTGGTGGAGGGGGGACGATTCCTCTGCGCTATGCGATTGAAGGATCAGATGTTAAACATGAATTCGGTGGTTCGGGATAATACCGATGTATTTGCGCATTTGTACTCCGAAGAAGAGGTGACCCGGTTCTTCGAGCAGATTGGTTTTCATGATGTAAAGGTGCATCATGACTATGAGCAGGAAGAACCTGCGCATATCGTCGAGGGCGTAAAATAAGTAAAACATTGTCACTCATCTATCCAGTTGGTTATATCCGATGGTCGTACTTCGACGGACAGTGTTACTTTTTCTGTATCCCCGGCATCGGCTTTGTATTCGGGGGTACCTGTTCCGGTAATATGCAACAGCGTATCCGAGTCGGTGTTGACGAATCGGTACTGACCCTTTTCAATATCCTTGTAAGCCGGCAGGTTCTCAATATCCAGCCCTTTAAATGAATCGCCACCCCCACCCTGTTTTTCGGGCAGTACCAGGTATTCATAGCTTTGTTGAGCCAGGAGGAGCAGGTGATTTCGTATTTCGTCTTTTTTGGCTGATTGACTGGCGGAGGTCCTGCTATTTTCATGTACTATGGGGGATATGACTGCTTCCAGTCCCATGGGGATAATTCCCATTACGGTAATAACGAATCCTATAACAAAACCGGTAAGATTTCCTGATTTAATTTCCTCGGTTTGCTCTTCTTTGCTTGAGTTTATGCCAAAAAGAATCAGTATCCCGGGTCCAATGATAAGATATAGTAATATACCGGCAAGAGCCGCGAAACGTTGCTTACTGTATATGACATCCCCGGCCGTACCATCGGAGAAGGTTTCTATAGCTATTTTACTTCCAACTTCATTAGCGTTCGTCCACGGATTGATCGTGTGTATATCGAAAAATCTGAATATACCCGCGTTGAGCAAAATGAACAGTCCAACGGATAACAGAAAGAACAATATCCAGTTGTACCAGGCAATCTGTTTAATTTTCTCTTTCATAGTCCACCCCGTTTTTAGTTAAAACAGCACGGTACTGCATTTTTCCCTGAAGCCCGTTAAAATTACTGAATGTGGAGTCTTTACCCTCGGTGTGCAGTGACTGTCCCACCAGGATGACACTGTCGGCAGTTGCCGCCCGTTTGTAAAAGATAAAAGGAGAGTCGTTTATATTATCTTTTTGGTTTTCCGGAATGTATCTGGATCGGCCTTCCACCTTTTGAATAAGGTTACCATATTCCGCTTCAAACGCCTCTTTTATAGCCGGATCGGCATCCGCAGAATTGTCATGGTAAATGCGCAACGTGTTCAGCAGCGGCTGATTCATGTAAACCGTCAAAATGCCCCGGTCGATGGTTTTGCGGATCTCCATTAAGTTGTCGTGATGCCACTGGCTCACCCGATATTGATGGATACCGGTGAATACGATTAGCGCTGAAATAAGGATAAGAATGCCTATACTGAAAAAGCGATCAAAAGTCGATTGGCTGTTGCGTATAGTGTAAAGGATTAAACTGATAAAGAAGATCCCGACCACCGCCATTGCGCTAAAGAGAGAAGGCCACAGGTATCCCCTCGAATCGGGTATTAAAAAGGCCACCACGGTCAGAATGATTCCCCCGATAATCCAGACTCCCTTTTTCATAGGTATTCCCGTTGTGAATATTATTAGCTTGTACTATGATCATAAATATGATTATAAGTTGCAAGTAACGGGCTCGTTTAGCGCGAAGAGCTATTGGATTGGGTCCCGGCGGAATGCGATAGTTGACTTGTCAATATTTTATATAAAATCCATCCAGAAGTCAGACTCCCGCGATTTTGTACATCCGGGCTAAAAATTTGTGAGCTACTTAATTTTGCTTTCCCTGGAGGCAGATCATAGATTATGGTGTGTCCCAGGTAAATGATCCAACATACCCCAGATTATGGTCCGTTTCGAAATAGTACTTTGTTTTAAGTTTTTATTATAATTAAGATTGTTGTTTGTAAGTAGAGCCTCTTTTTGTAATTCGCATCTTGGAAGGGCTGCCAAGTTTTACATTGAAGTAAATCGCCGAATGCCAGGTGTGTCAGATAGAGGGAAAATTCAGAGAATATGGCGTGTTGGCTTTTGACTACATCATGTATATTTGGAAAAAGTAATAACGAGCAGATCTGGAAAAATTCGCTAAAAATTAAATCAAGGTACCTCGTATGACAGATTACACTAACGTTACGTTTTACGTAAACAGTATTTGTAAAGTCGTCGGTGCGGCGATGGTGATGTTCATGGTGGCGGCATTGTCCCAGGACGTTTTGCTGGCGGCCGAATCCACTTCGGAGGATCAAAATGCAGTGCGTATAACGCACGGACCGGTACTGGGTCAGCCGGGTTCCCATTCCATGACGGTCTGGGTGCGTACGGCCCGTCCGGGAGCGTTTAAAGTCTCCTATATGTCGGAAACCGGTGAAACCGGAACCGAAGCGGGGAAGACGCACCTGGAAAAAGATAACTCGGGAACGGTGGAATTGACGGATCTGAAGGCCAATACGAAGTATGAGTACATCGTTTCAATTCCGGATAGTGAAAGCAGGGAAAAAGGCAGTTTCCGGACGATGCCGGATCCGGCAGACTACCGCCATGCCGAGCATAATCCCGAGGGACTCTATAATTTCAGTTTCGAGCACGGAAGCTGTAATTACTTTCGTCCCCAGCGGGAACGGCGACCGGCCATGCCGACGTACAAGACGATGAATAAGAAGATCCAGGACGAAGTGCATTTCCAGATCATGAACGGCGATTTTATTTATGAAAACGGCCGTCGACTGCCCGTAGAAGATTGGCGCGAAGACGTAGGCATTTCGGCTGACCAGACGCCCCCGGTCGTGGACGCAATGCCCGAAATTGTCGGCATCTGGGAGAATTACAAGCGCTATTATGACGGATCTCCGAATCTTCGCGAATGGCATCGCAACATGCCGGCCTATTTTATGTTTGATGATCACGAGATTCTGAACGACATCAACGGAGCGGGAACGCCGGGTCACAAGGATCGCAAGGCGCTGCACCGGGACATCGGTATCCAGGCGTGGTACGATTACGTCGGGTGGAGTAATCCGATTCCTGAAGAACGGCAGGAAGAAATTATCTACGGAAAAGCCGATTTGAAGGCCAATGAATCGGTACTCCACGATCCGGATACCGACTTCAGCAAGATCGATTTTTCCAAACGACCTACCCTGCACGTTCATTGGAATGAAGATCACGAAAATGCACGGGTGTACGAGGTAAAAGAAGTGCTGGACAGCCATCGTATCCGACTGAATCCGAGTCCGAAGGTAGACGCCGAGGATCTTTCCTATTCGATCGGCCGCCGTAATTATTACAGTTTCAAGCAAGCCAATGCCGAGTTTTTCGTAACCGATACCCGCTCGGGTCGTGGCCTGCATGACCAGGATCGCCCCGAGATGGAGGGGTTGACCATGCTGGGCGAGCAACAGAAAGAGTGGTTGATCGAGAGCATGCGCGAAAGCGATGCCGACTTCCTGTTTGTCGTCAGCTCGGTTACGTTCAGCATTCCCCACGTCGACCCGAATATCCCGAATAAGGATGAATCCTGGACGGTGTTTCTTGACGAGCGGGATGAGCTTATGGAATTCTGGGACGGGCTGGATCAACAGGTGGTTCTGCTCACCGGCGACCTGCACAACGGTATTGCTCTCAATATCTCGGATAATATTAACGAATTTGTTTCGGGTCCCCACGCCTCCGGCAACCACGATGCGTCGGACGAGGGACATCGACCGCCGAACGGTGAATTTACCTACAACGACCGGACCGTGGATATCCTGTGGTCCTCCTACTTCAAGGAGAATACCCGCGGAAGCGCCCGCACCAAGCGATACTACGTGGTCTTTGACATCAATAACGTGGTGCATAATCCCACAAGAGAAGAAGACCGCTGGATCGCCTATCCGCGTCCCCAGCTCGTGGTACAGTATTACAACGGGCGGACCGGTGAGTTGGAGTTTGCAAAGACTATTCGGGCGAACAGGTGAATGGTCGGGAGAGCGTAGTCCGGATTTCGCTGAAGCGGGTGACGCTTCCGCTCTGAGCGCTATCGCGGGAATCGCTTCGCTCGGTGCGTTTTGCTATGAACGATGGTGGGTCAGGTGTTTGTAGGTTTTTCAGCATTGTAATGGAAAAACGAGGTTTCAAGTAGTGATTTCGGTGGCCGAATCAATATTGCTGATCGTAACGGGGTCACCCATACAAAGCAAACACCAAATGCTGAAATATTTTGTTCAGATAATAGGTTAGTATCGTGTAGGGTAGGAACAATGATTCTTATGTTTCTCCTATGTCTATTATTTATAACAGTGCACCAATTTTAATACAGGTTTAAATCGTTATGGCTGGTAACTGTTCGCGAAGAAATTTTCTCCGCAAGGCCGGCGGCGCTTTGGCAGGAGGATCATTACTATCGGCGATTGGTTTTCCCTCCGTTATCATTCCGGGGAAGAATGAAAAGTTGGGGGTGGCTCTCGTGGGACTCGGCCGCTACAGCCGGGGACAGCTTGCGCCTGCTCTCCAGGAAACCGAACATTGCGAATTGCGGGGCATCGTAACCGGGAGTCCCTCTAAAATACCTAAATGGCGGCAGCGCTACGACATCCCGGAGGGCAATGTGTACAACTATGAGACGATGCCTGAAATAGCTGACAACGGGGATATTGATGTGGTTTACATCGTATTACCGCCGGGATTACACGCAGAATATTCCATTATAGGCGCCGAGGCCGGCAAGCACGTCTGGTGTGAGAAGCCGATGGCCATGAACGTGGAGGAGTGTCGGAATATGATCGATGCGGCCGACAAGAATGGGGTGCAATTGACCGTCGGCTACCGGATGCAGCACGAGCCGGTCACCCAGACCATTATTCGCTACGGCGAGGAAGAAGTATACGGAGCCGTTCAGGCCGTGGAAACCGGCGCCGGATATAACGGTCGACACGGACCCGACAGCTGGCGGCGCGATGCCGAATTGGGCGGCGGTGCCTTGTATGATATGGGCGTTTATCCCATCAATGGAGCGCGCTATGCCACCGGTATGGAGCCCGTGGCCGTTAGGGGACGGCAATGGTCCGAGCGCGAGATTTACGACGAAGTAGACGAGTTTACCGAATTCGAATTAAAATTTCCCGACGGCGTAAGAGCTAAAGGGGAGACCAGCTTCGGCAAATCAACGAATTACCTGGAGGTGAATTGCGAAGACGGCTGGTATAAACTCAAGCCATTTCAATCTTATTCGCGCGTGCAGGGAAGAACCAGCGACGGCAAGAAACTGGAGCCCTGCCAATGCAATCAACAAGCTCTCCAGATGGATGACGATGCCCTCGCCATCAAGGAAAACAAGGATCCGATCGTGCCCGGCGAAGAGGGATTTCGGGATATCCGGATCGTCCGGGCTATAATGGAGTCCTCGAATAAGGACCGGGAGTGGATAGATTTATAACAGACTCCTTTGGAAACCGGGAGATGCCCGATTCACAAAGGAGTCTGTTATGTCGGAAGCCGGATGACGGATGTCTATTCCGACTGGTAACGATGTAGTGTATATGCACTACTAAGATACTTGCTGGAATAGACTTCCGGCCTCCGTCATCCGACCTCCGACGGGCAAACGAAGTGCGCCCATTCCCGACTTCCGACAGGCTCGCAAGGCGAGCCCTTTATTCAATTACCAGGTCGCGCAGGGTATCGGCCAGTTTGAAGACTTTTCCCGGTTGTGTTGAGCTCCGGGCTTCGTCTCCTACTTGTTTGGCCAGGTTGCCAAGGATCTGTCCTCGCTTGTTATCCGGGGCATTTTCCGCTTCGGTGAGTTTCTGCCGGGTCGATGTAATGCTTTCCTCCGATAAACCATTTCCTCGTTCCAGCTGGTCGAGGTAGGCCTTTGCGAGTGCGAAAGTGTCGGGAAACTCGTACTTGGGTTGTCCCTGGGCATTAAACTGGTCAAACGTTACCGATTCGGCTGCGGCGATTTCGTTTTTGGTCAGATAGGGACTTGGCTTGAGCTCGAATATATCGAGTCCGCGGGCGATTTCAGAACTTATGATGAGGCCGTTGTACCAGTAGACCGACCAGCTTCCGCCCATTTCCATTCGGGTGGAGTCGACCGGACCTCGGTCGTGAAAGGCAATTTCAACGGGGTTTGCGGGGTCCGTCCAGTCAAACACCGAAATTCCGCCCTGGTACCATGACTGTACCATGACATCCCGATCGGGGACCGGAATGAGCGATCCGTTGTGCGCCACACAGTTTTCCTGCGAAGTCTGCGGGGCGGGCAACTTGTAGTAACTTTGAAAATGCATCTCGTTGTTCTCGTCGATGGTGAAGATGGCATTGGCGCCCCATTCCATCGGATCTTTTTCGCGGCATTTGGGCTGTCCGCCGCCGCCCCACTCATCAGTAAACAGCACCTTGTCGCCCGCATTGTTAAAGGTTGCGGAGTGCCAGTAGGCAAAATTGGAGTCGGCTACCGCGTCAACTCGCTTGGGCTGGGCGGGATCTTCAATATTCAATAAAAACCCATATCCCTCACAAGCACCGCCGGCCAGTCCGATTTCAGGATACAGCGTAATATCGTGGCACTGGTTGGGTCCGCGGTTCGCCAGGGGATCTTCCTCCTCTTCCTCTTCGTCATCGTCTCCGAATCTTTCTTCAATCATGGCAGGCAGGTTTTCGCGCAACTGGGCGCTATCGGCAGCTGTGGGCATGCCGCTCCCTCCTCTTTCTTTTACAATATCCTTGAGCATGGATTGTACAAGTCGGTCGGGCACCACACGAGGTCGACCCCAAATATCAGCTACATACTTACCTTCTTCGCGAGCTTCTTCAAGTTTCTCCTTGTCCGCTTCCGACAGTCCGTGAGATGGCGGGGCTTCGAGATTTTCAAAAATACGGGGAGAATTGACAATTTTGGCCTGTTCCGGGTTATCCAGCGGTACCTTGATAACTTCGATACGGAACAGGGCCGAGTTCGGATCTTCCGAGGGTGGTGCGTTGGAGCAGCCCGGCAACTCTTCCTCCGGACGTACGGGAGCCGAGCCCGAAACATAGACGTATACATTTTCGTCGTCATTCGGACTATCGAGAACGGAATGGGTGTGCGAGCCCCGGCAGGTCTGAACATTGGCGATATATTCGGGATTTTGGATATCGGAGATGTCGAATATCCGGATTCCCCGCATACGCTCGTCGCTGATCGTCGAGTCCACCCCTTGCGTACCGCAATCGAGGCGACCGCCGAAGCCCTCGGCAGAGACAAACAGAAGATCGCCGTAGACCGAAACGTCGCTTTGGGAGGCGGGACAGAGTGAATCAGCTATAACCTCGGGGGAAGTGGGATTTGTGATATCCCAGATCATAAAACCGTTGTAATTTCCCTGGATGGCGTAATGGTCCTTGAAAGCGAGGTCAGAATTCGTCACCCCTACAAATTCTTCTGCAGGCGGATTTGAGGAAAGTTTGTTCAGGTTCCATATGGCCTCTTCGGCATCGAACAGCCCGGCTCCCAGATCGACGCGAGGGTCGGGGCTGGGCGGGGATGCTTCCTCAATGGGTTGGGGGTCTACAGAAGGTTCCTCGGAGGTGGATTGCGTCACTTCCGAAGAGGGGGCACAGGCATAGCTGACGAAAAGCAGCGTCGTTAGCAATAGCCAGGAAAAATGGTTTGACTTTCCTGAAGTTACAGTATTCAACGGGGTGCGAATATAGTCGTAGATCATTTTAGTTATACGGGTTTTTAGTAAAGTGACTTAATGGATGAAATGGTTTGCCAATAGCGTTAGTTTGAGCCGGATAGTTTTTCCAGCATGTGGTTCATACGCTCGATTTCTGTTCGCTGGTCTACCTGTATACTGGATGCGAGTTTGAATATTTCCTGATCCTGGGCTGCACCGTCGGTTTCAAAAAGATTGTCGACCATAACTACGGCTCCTTTGTGATGCTGGATCATATATTTAAGGAAAAGCCGGTCAAACTCGGATCCGCTTGCGTTCGAAAGTTCTTTAATTTTTTCCTGTGACAGGACGCCAGGCATATTTCTAAAACTGGTATAGGGCTCGTCTTCAATTTCAATTGCCAGTTTCAGTCCCTCAATATCTATATCCAGCGTCGGCTGATCCCGGTCGCGGAGCCATTGCTGCATTGTGGAAATTTCGTCTTTCTGAGCATTAATAATACGGGCAGCCAGGGTTTGAACTTGCTCGCTGGCTCCATTTTCAGGGGCCAGGCGAGACATAACAAGCGCCTGGGCATGATGGGCGATCATGCCGGTTGTAAATTTCACGTCGGCCTCGGTGAAAGACATGCGGGAACTGTCGACGCGGTTCCAATAGAGTTCCTCCAGTTCGGATTGATCACGCTCTGATGGCTTTTGTTGGACGCGGTCGGTACTTTTGCATCCCCATGATCCAATCAGCATGAGTAACGCAAAGATAATACTGCCGGAATATGAACCTTTTATACTTTTATAGAACACGATGCGAAGCAGATTCTTTTTAACGGACCTATATGTTACGAACAGAGAAGATTATAAATTTAATTTGGTAGAAAAACCAGTGTCATTTTAAAAACTGTTATAGTTTTGGAATG
>CAYQXO010000009.1:0-21070 GCA_964421495.1 uncultured Balneolaceae bacterium
TTATTGGCAGGGCATGTTGAAAAAACGGCGGCGGGTGTTCAGAAGCACTTGAATTATGCAGCTAAAAGCAAGGTGAAAAGATCTGGGAAAGATAGTGCATAAGGCACAATCGAAGCAGGGCTGGAGACGGCTGGATATTTCTGTCCCGAAAGCTTTCGGGAACCCGCCGCCGTTTTTTCAACATGCCCTGCCAATTAATTGCTGATACCTTTCTCCATTCAGCCTCTTTTGTAGCTTTCGATAAATTCTGTTAGGTTTAAAACAGGTGATCTTTATTAGTCAATAAGAGAGAGGTACTATGCGGCATCTGTTAACGGGACTTATCTGTTTTCTATTCGTGGGAGGGGTATCGGCGCAGTCGGGCAGTACGGATTTCAGCCTGGAGGCCTATCAACAGTTTTTGAGTCAATACGAGCAGGTCGATTATGAAACGCTGGAAAATCTGACTCCGCCGGGCAATTATCAAGAGCAGGTTACGGCAGATTTTTCGGCGGCCTCGTATTCGGACAGCCTGATGAAGTATTATGGTCTCAATGACGAGGAGATCGGAAAGCTCGAGGAGCAGAGTTTTGTAGTATCGAACCGGATTCGCTACAAGAGTTTTGCCAAGGCCCTGCGTACCATCTACAAGCGGGATCTTCCCCTCTATATCTCCAGTGATTTGTTGCTTCGCGGTTTGCATCGCTCCTATGATATATTGTTGAAGCAAATCGAGATGGATGCCGTCATTCCCGCCCTGAAGACGATGTTGCGCGAGATGCACGGCGAGATGGCCTCCCTGGAAGACTCGTACGCGGAGCTGTCGCAATTCGAGCAGCCGCTGCGGGATGTGGATTATTACCTGACGGTGCCCATGAGACTCCTGGATATGGAGGTCGAGCCTTACTATGACACCAATGTACATCGCGTCGATACCACCCTGCAGTTGATTCAAGGCAGGGAGATGAATTATTATCCGATATTCTCCGAGGTAGACCGCAAAATTGATTTCAGCCAGTTCAAGCCGCGCGGGCATTATACCGATAGGCAGCAGTTGAAAGAATATTTCAAGGCGATGATGTGGCTGGGTCGAATCGAGTTATACCTGAAAACTCCCGATTCGCGGGTATATAATATGCTCTCGGACTCGGCCCGCTTTCAGATCGGGTGGCGTCAAACGATTACTTCCTATATGATGCGGGAGGCCCGGTCGCGGTCGGAGCAAGTCGAAACGTATCAAGCCGTGGATGAGACGATCCGGTTTCTGGTCGGGGAGTCCGACAATATTCGCTTTTCCGACCTGAACCGGCTTCAGCGCGCGGTCGATTTTGAGAACCTGGAGTCGCTGGCCGACTCGTCAGTTTATGGGGCTGTTCGACAGGAAATCGAGAATCAGCCGGATATGGGGCAGCGTATCCTCTCGCAGGTACTGATGGCGGATCCCACGACGCCGGAGTCGATTGAACCGGCCCGGGCCTTCATGTTTTCGGGACAGCGGTTTATTATCGACTCCTATATCATGGGCAAACTGGTACATGACCACGTTAATGGTCGCCTTCTTCCCAAAAGTGCGGATGTCCTCTACACCCTCGGCAACAACCAGGCCCTGCCGCTTCTGGAGGAGGAAATCGATACATACGGCAATCCATACAGTCGGCAATTGGCGGCGTTGCGACATCTGGTGGATCAGTACGGAAACGACTACTGGAATTCGAGCTTCTTTACCATGTGGCTGCAGGCCATCCGGGCGTTGAATCCGCCGTCAGAAGACCGCCAGATCAACCGGCAGCCGGAATTCATGCAGTCGGAGGGATGGACCCGCAAGACCATGACGACGCAACTGGCCTCGTGGGCCGAATTGCGACACGACAACCTGCTTTACGCCAAACAGTCGTACACCGGCGGTATCGTTTGCGAATATCCGAAAGTGCTGGTGGAGCCGGTTCCCGGGTTTTATGATGCCATTAAGACGTTGTCGGGAAACGCCAAAAAGCGATTCCGGGAGTTATCCCTGTTGAGTGATCACCGAAAAGACAGAATTACGGAGTATTTTGGAGAAATGCAGGGCATAGCGGATACGCTGGGTACCGTCGCCGAAAAGACGCTGAGTGGGGAGGCGGTGAAAGTCGAGGAAGAGCATTTCCTTAAATCGATTGCCTACGAGCAAGAGTCCCACCTTTGCGGAGTCCAGGTGGAGTTGACGGGATGGTTTAAGAAATTATTCTACGGGCACAGTGACAATGCGCTGCTCGACCAGGACCTGGTGGTGGCCGACGTGCATACGGCACCGACAGATCGTGCCGGTAACATGGTGGGGTACGTGATGCACGCCGGTACGGGTCCGCTGAACCTCGCTGTGGTACAGACCGAGATGCCGAATGATACGACCTACACCTTTGCGGGACCCGTGATGAGTTACTATGAGCACGTGACTACCAATTTCGAGCGGTTGACCGACGAGGAGTGGGAGAATTCCGTACTGGAGCATGAGGAAACCACCCGTCCGACGTGGAACGACGGCTATCTGTCGCGTTCAGGCGATCCCTATTATGACAAAGTCGGGGTCGGCGTGTCGGTTCCGGACGAGGAACCGGGCTCCGCCGGACCGCGCAAAGTGACTCTCCATGGGAACTACCCCAATCCCTTTAATCCATCGACGATTATCAACTTCTACATTCCGTCATCGAAAGAGAGAAGTGCAGTCCACCTGGAGATCTATAATACGCAGGGACAGAAAGTCGCTACACTGATCGACGGCCAATCCCTCTCCGCCGGAAGTTATTCCTCTCAATGGAACGCTGAAAATGCCGCCAGCGGAGTGTATTTTTATCGACTGCGCGTCGGGGAGGTACGCCGCAGCGGCAAGATGACGCTGGTTAAATAACCCGGAAATATCCTATACAAAAAAATCCTGATAAGACGAAATGATAGCGAGTTGAATACTTATTGAATGCTGTTAGTCAGGTACGTATTAAATTTATTGAAAAAGCCCCGGTTGTCAGCCTACGTTGTAAGATAACGCACTATACCTTGCAATTGATTGGTACAATTCACAAACTGTACCTAGGGGTTTGTCGGACTTTTCGGATTGTAGCGAAAAAAAGTCCGGTTTGAGGTAGGTTTTGGCCGATTTTGAGGTAAAATAGTGGATCTATTTAACGAAAAATCGGCCAATAGGTACCCAAATCCGGCTTTTTTGCAGTAGGTTTGTAAAATTCGACAGACTCCTGGAAGAGCAGTATAGGATCATCCTTTTATAATCAAGTCTTAAGCGCCCCACCTGTATATATTTAAAGATGCGCGAAGGTGTTACTTGTATGCGACGAGATAACTTCAATGGATTTTTAATAACACCACCAATTTCAATATGCATAAATTGCTACAGCCGTTTAATCTTATTTTTTTAATTGTGTTGATGGCAGGTATTTCCCCCCATAGTGTTTTTGCTCAACAAACCGATCCGATCGGTGGGCCGTATGAAACTGATTCGGCGACGGTGCTGCTGATGCATTTCGACCGGGATTTTAACAATGACAATGCGGATCATTTTCAGGTTGAGGACCCGGAAATATTCGGGAACATTTCTTTCCTCAACATGGACGGAGCAGGTAATCTGAATCAACAGGTTCGTTTTGATAACGACAGTGAAAGTGATAAATCCCATATCCAGATTCCGGATACCACAGCACTGGATTTGACGGGCAGTTGGACGATGGAAATGTGGGTAAATATATTTACGTTCGGTACCACTCAGGAGGATTGGCGCCGTCAACCACGGTTGTATTTCAAACCGGGGGATCCGGATGAGGCTGCTTATTGGCAGTCGAATTATGCCTTTAACATTTTCGGGCAGAATCGGGATTTTGCGGTTACCTACTGGTCGGAAGCGATACAGGATCATATCAATATTCGTTCTCCGAATAACATTATGCGAATTGGTGAATGGTATCACCTGACTTTTATACGTGATACCGTAAAACAGGTGATCGTGCAAATGATTCACCAGAATGCGGTTGACAAGGGACGTTTGCCGAATGCGAATGATGATTCCCTGGAGTTGATACAATTTGATACCGAAGAGTATTCCGATGAGGCCTCTTTGCCGCGGATAAGTGATCAACCCCTGTTTATTGCCACTTCACCGCAGAACGACACGGCGTTTGCAAACCTGGATGGATTTATGGATGAAGTTCGTATCAGTAATACGGTGCGTAATTTCCCGGTTCCGCCCGTTATCAGCGATGTGACGGAATTGGGCAATCAACGCTCCGACCTGGATTACGAGATCAGTGCGAAACTGGAAACCCTCGGCGATGCCCAAATCGGTACGGCCGACTTGAATTACCGGGTCAACGCAGGCAGCTGGCAGACGACGGCCCTGGCCCAGGATTCGGGCAATTACTATTCGGCGACCATCCCCTCCCAGGACGTAGGTACAAGCGTAGAGTATTGGATAGAAGCGGAAACCGAAAGTGGATTGAGGTCCACGCAGCCGCCAAGGGCACAAATGGATACTTCCTATTACAGTTTTGCCGTATGGACCGACAGCACGACGGTGTTTAGCCTGGATTTTGACCAGGGCGACGACGTGCCGGAGGATCAGTCTCAATTCAACGCCGACGTCACCTTGAACGGGGCCAATGAGACGGTTACCTATGCACGGGGCGACGACGGAGACAGCGATCAGGCCATGGTCTTCACGGCTGCCGACGAGACGTGGCTCTCGACCGACTCGCCGGTCCATCAGTTGACCAATTTTGCCCTCGACTTCAAGTTTTACGCCCAGGATTCGGTCCCGGGGGAAGGGACGCGGTTCTTTGCAAAAGGCACGGCCGGGGATCCCCACTTTAGTAATTACCAGGTCTATATGGAAGACGGGGTCGCCAAGCCCGCCATTTATGCGCCCGACAACAATCTGGATCCGTGCGGTTCTTTTACGGGCGGATGCCTGAAATTGACCGATCATCCCATCGAGGTCGAGACGTGGTACCACGTGCAGATGGGGATCTACGGTCCGGAAGTTGCGGAAGACTCCACGGGACGAATCTTCTCCCGCATCATGGATGCAGCGACGGGCGATACGCTCTCCGAGCGGCTACACCCGGTTGACGGAGGAGCCTTTAACAATTCGGCCGCCCTGAAGATTGGGGGCGTCGGCGACGCCGATGAGTCTCCCTTCTTCAACGGAAGAATCGACGACTTTACCGTCTATAATTATGTGCCGGAAGGCTATGCCGATACGACGACAATAACATCTGTCGACGAGCCGGCTGAATTGCCGCGGAAAGTAACGTTGGACAAGAACTACCCGAATCCGTTCAATCCGACGACCCGGATCGACTTCAGCCTTCCGAAGGCTTCGGATATAGAGTTGACGGTCTATGATGTGCTTGGTCGACACGTGGCTACGTTGATCGACGGAAAACGGCAAGCCGGAACGTATTCGGTCAGCTTTGATGCCGGCAATTTCTCAAGCGGGGTTTATTTATATCGTCTGAAGACGGAAAATCGGACGCTTTCCCGCAAAATGCTTCTGCTGAAATAAAACGTTGATAGCCGGAGAACTGTTTTTACTTCTCCCTCCCTTTTACCCTGACTTCTGGAGTAGAGCTGTTTGACAGTCCCGGCTTTTTGGGTACAGGACGCCTGCCATCGCCGAAATCGTCCCCTGAATTTCATCCTACTGAAGTATGTACAATATATGTTCAGTTTATTATATTATGGGTCCGTTGCATGTGAGGGACGGAAGGTAAGTGGCGGTTCCGAAATGGATTTATGAGCGGTCACCCGGAATCTTGCAGGCGCGGGATCCCCTCAGTGAGGATAAATCATTGAGGGGAGTTGCTTGATAGTTGTGTATTACAGCACATGACGTATAACCGATAACAATCGATATATAATTCCCCGAACGCCGATACAGCAATGGCCATACAGCATATGCCTTCATATGACATGGATCGCAATGTTCACCGGATTACCCTGTACAACACGGTGGCGGCCGACCAGCAGCATGTCAGCCGGCGGGACCGGCTCTACCTGCATCTCGACATGAACTGCTTCTACGCGCAGGTCGAACAGCAGTCGTACAATCTTTTCGGGCTCCCCCTGGTGATCGGCGGATGGCGCAAGCCGGACGGCACCCCGCGCGGCATTGTGGCGACCAGCAGCTACGAGGCGCGTCAGTTGGGCGTCAAGACTGGCATGAGCGCCTTCGAGGCCCAGCAACTCTGTCCCTCAATCATCTTCCTGCAGGTCAACTACGAGAAATACCGCGCCATCTCGCGGGAGGTGCGGGCGGTACTCGGCGATTTCAGTCCCGATGTGGAGGCCTATTCGATGGACGAGTATTTCATGGATATCACCTTCAAGTGGAAGGAGGGCGAGGAGGCGATCCGTCGAATGGCCCGGCGATTGAAGGACGCCCTCTACCACCGCACGCGCCTGGCGGCCTCGGTCGGGATTGCCTACTCGAAAACGTATGCGAAGCTGACCTCCGATCTGAAGAAGCCCGACGGACTCGCCCTGGTCCTCGACGAGCAGAGGGCCGCCGACCTGATCTACCCGCTGCCGCTCGACGAGGTATGGGGGATCGGCCGGCGCCGCTACGAGAAGCTGCAGTCGCGCGGACTGCAGACGATCCGGGACGCGGTCGATCGCGGTCCCGCACCCTTTCAGGATCTGTTCGGCCGGTATTTCGGCAAGATGCTCCACGAGACGGCGACCGGCAAGGAGCGGGCGCGGGTGCTGCAGAACCGGGATCATGTGCCGGAAGAGGTTTCCTACATGCATACGTTTTCCGACTGGACCGACGATCCGGAAGAGGTACGCGGAGAGATCGTCAAGGCGATTCGCCAGCTTTGCTACCGCATGCGCGGCTACGATCGTCGCTCCCGCAAGTACGTCTGCTACGTGCGGTTCCAGGATGAGGCCTGGAAGGGCGTCTCGTTCGTTTTTAACACCGACGGCTACACCAACCTTGACGACTACGTCGCCCGTGCCTGCCTGGACAAGGGAATGCCGCTGGTCCGGCGGTATGTGGGCGAGGGACATACGATCCGGGGGATCGGACTGAATACCGTCAACCTGGATGCTACCAACCAACTCGAGATTTTTTTCAGCGAGGATAAGAAAGTCCGCAACCTCTACTACGCCCAGGACAAGATTAACAACCGCTACGGGCTCGACACCATCATGCAGGCCTCCCTCAAATACGATGTGCCGGGACAGCCCCACTTCCTGGAACGTGATTAATTCGTGCTTCGCCGTGGATCAGGAATGATGAAATATGGATTATGAATGATGGATTTTGGATCTATCCGTTCAATGGGAAGCAGTTGGTTATTCTATGGAAACGGGCCAATAATTGCGAGCTAAGTTTTTGGTAACTGATAATAGTACGCTTGTAGCGATCTTTGAAAAACCCGGGGGTTCTGAAGCACTTGGGTTGTTCAGCCTTATGACTGAAAACGTGTACTCTCTAAATATCGGTATTTGGGACTCGAATCCCAGTAAAGCATTGGTCAGCTGAATTTCCCTGGCTGAAGAGCCCCCGGGTTTTTCAATTCCGTTTTAGAAAGGGATGCTGATATCTGCGGCCGGTGGGGTATTGGTGTGTGCATTTAAGCAATTCATAATCCATAACTCATCACCCATCATTCGAAGCGAAGTGGCGAGTATGCAAGACAGGCACCAATCCGCAAAAGGAGTCTGTTAACCCTGCAGTAAGAGCTGACAGAGGTGCAGATCTGTCAGCGCAATTTTTTTTGGAAGGGTATTTGCTTGGTATATAACCCGACAGAAGAATATTACGACATTATTAAACAACACGTTAACCGAAAACCAAAAATTAAATAGTAGATTATGGCTGCTAAGCTAATTCAGTATGATGCAGAAGCAAGAAAAAATCTGAAAGAGGGGGTTGACAAGCTGTCCA
Source organism: uncultured Balneolaceae bacterium (assembly GCA_964421495.1). Taxonomy (GTDB): domain Bacteria; phylum Bacteroidota; class Rhodothermia; order Balneolales; family Balneolaceae; genus CAJXOW01. The sequence goes on from CAYQXO010000009.1 coordinate 7,913, forward strand.
GGGCCGTGAAGGTGACCCTGGGTCCCCGCGGACGGAATGTCGTCCTCGAGCAGAGCATGGGCGAGCCGAAAGTTACGAAAGACGGGGTGACCGTAGCAGAGGAACTTGAGTTTGAGAATCGCCAGGAGAATATGGGAGCCCAGATGTTGCGCGAAGTGGCTTCCAAAACGAGCGACAATGCCGGAGACGGAACCACGACCGCTATCGTGCTGGCGCAGTCGATCATCAACGAAGGTATGAAAAGCGTTACTTCCGGCATCAGCCCGATGGAAATCAAGGTCGGTATCGATCGTGCCGTGGATGTGCTGGTTGACGAACTGCGCAAGGAAAGTACAGAAGTTGCCGAGCGCGACCAGATTGCCCAGGTCGGCGCTATTTCGGCCAACCAGGATCAGGAAATTGGCGATCTGATAGCCGAGGGCATGGAGAAGGTCGGTAAAGACGGTGTGATTACTGTCGAAGAAGGTCGTTCGACCGAAACGTATCTGGATACGGTCGAAGGTATGCAGTTCGACCGCGGCTACAAGTCCCCCCACTTTGTAACCGACCAGGAAAAAATGGTGGCCGAATTTGACGATCCCTATATCCTGATTACCGATTTCAAGATTTCCAATATACAGGACATCATGCCGGTCCTGGAGCAGGTTAAGGAAGAAGGCAAGCCGTTGATTCTCATTGCTGAGGATATTGAGGGAGAAGCCCTCTCCACGCTGGTCGTCAACAACATGCGAGGTTCGCTGAAAGTGGCGGCTGTGAAAGCGCCCGGATTCGGTGATCGTCGCAAGGCCATGCTGCAGGATATAGCAGCTCTTACCGGCGGTACGTTCGTTACCGAAGATCTCGGTCACTCGCTCGAGAAAGTTCACCTGGATTACCTCGGTCAGGCCGAAACAGTCAACATCACCGAGGATGATACCACGATCGTCGGCGGAAAAGGCGAGAAAGCCGACATCAACGCACGTATCGAGCAGATTCGTAACGAGCTCGAGGCGACCGACTCCGATTACGATGCCGAGAAGCTGCAAGAGCGACTTGCAAGCCTCAGCGGCGGCGTAGCGGTGCTTTACATCGGCGCGGCTTCCGAAGTTGAAATGAAAGAGAAGAAAGCCCGCGTCGAGGACGCGCTCCATGCCACGCGAGCAGCGGTTGAAGAAGGCATTGTTCCCGGCGGAGGCGTTGCACTGGTTCGTGCCGAAAAAGCACTCGACGATGTCGAGGTCGACAATGATCACCAACAAGTCGGTGTTAATATCGTGCGGCGTGCTATCCGTCAGCCGATCCAGAGCATTTCGAATAATGCCGGACTCAACGGACCGGTTGTCTATGAAAAGGTCAAGAACGAAGACGGAGCCTACGGATACAACGCCCAGACCGAACAGTATGAAGATCTGTTCGAAGCCGGCGTGATCGATCCCACCAAAGTCACCCGAACGGCCCTTCAAAACGCCGCTTCCGTCGCCAGCATGTTCCTCACTACCGAAGCCACGGTAGCCGAAGAAGATGAAGACGAGGAAGAAGATGAAGGCGCTCCGCAAATGCCGGCCGGTATGTAAGGACGGCAGCAAAACGTAAGTAAGCTGATTCACGCCTCCCGTCGGTTATTTCGGCGGGAGGTTTTTTTATATACAGGTCGGAAGTCGGATGTCGGAGGGCGGAAGGCCTATTCCGATTAGTATTGGTGTGGTGTATATACACAACTTGGGTACTTGCTGGAATAGCCTTCCGTCCCGACAGCTGTCGGGATTCCGCCTTCCGGCTTATATATTTTCAGCTTTCCCTCCAACTCCCTAACTTGTCATAGCAACCAACATAACAACAATCATTAAACGTCTATCCCATGCAAGTCACTGACGTATTTGTGCAGGCTCTTGAGAATGAAGGCGTGCAGTATGTTTTCGGGGTGCCTGGCGAGGAAAATGAGGATATGCTCTTTTCCCTGGAAAAATCCGACCAGATCACCTTTGTTCCCACCCGGCACGAGCAGGGGGCGGCTTTTATGGCGGATGTGTGGGGGCGGCTGACCGGGAAGGCGGGCGTTTGTCTGTCCACGCTCGGACCCGGAGCCACGAACCTGATGACCGGCGTTGCCGATGCGAACCTGGACAAGGCGCCGGTGGTGGCGCTGACGGGCCAGGGCGACCTCGAACGACTCCATCACGCCAGCCACCAGATGCTTGACGTGGTGAGTATGCTGAAGCCGATTACTAAATGGAATACGGCGGTCAGCTCGGCCAATATCATTCCCGAAGTGGTGCGTAAAGCCTTTAAGATATCGGAGCAGGAAAAACCGGGGGCTACCCATATTGAACTTTCGGAAGATATGGCCCGTATGGAGACCGAGGTGACCGACCCCATACGGGTGCGGGAGGTCCGGCGTTCTTCTCCCGATGCCACGGCCACTGATCAGGCCCTCACGCTGCTCGAAAACGCCGAAAAACCGTTGATTATCGCCGGCAACGGGGCCATCCGGGATCGCGCCTCGCGCCATCTCACCCAGCTGGTCGACACCTACCAGCTTCCGGTGGCGCATACGTTCATGGGAAAAGGGGCTCTGTCGGACAAGCACCCGTGTTCCCTGCTTACGATCGGCCTCGGATTCAAAGACTACGTTATGGAGGCGGTGGATCAGGCCGACCTGATTATGACGGTGGGATACGATATTGCCGAATATCCCCCGGACAACTGGAATCCCGAGGCAGATAAAAAGATCATTCATCTGGATTTTGACCAGGCAGAAGTCTATGATCACTACCAGCCGGAGGTGGAAATCGTGGCCGACATTTCGGCCTCCCTCGAGCAGATGAGCGACCGCATCGGGAAAAGCAGTTGCAGCTTCGATACCGAATGGTTTGAGGGTACGCGGCAACGAATTCTGGAGGATATCGACAGTTACCGGCTGAAAGAGGGAGATTCGTTTCACACCCCCGGAGCGCTCAATATAATTCGCGAAGCGCTGCCCGACAAAGGATTGTTAATCAGCGATGTGGGCAGCCACAAAATGTGGATTGCGCGGAACTATCCCACCTATACGCCCAACGGATGCATCATTTCGAACGGATTGGCCAGCATGGGGATCGCGCTGCCGGGGGGCATCGCGGCGTCGCTGCTGGAAAAGGATCGACCTGTCGTCGCCGCGATGGGCGACGGGGGATTCATGATGAACGCGCAGGAACTGGAAACGGCCACCCGCCTCGGAGTCGGATTTACCGTTATTATATTCAACGACAACGACTACGGACTTATAAGCTGGAAACAGCGTATGTCACACGACTCCGCCACCGGAACCGTTATCAGTAATCCCGACTTCGTAACATTTGCAGAAAGCTTCGGCATTACCGCCTACCGCCCGGAAACCGTCAGTGAACTAAAGGAACAGGTCAATGAATCGATCGCGTCCGGCGAAATGCGACTTATCGAAATACCCGTCGACGCCTCGGTGAATACCGAATTGACCGATCGCCTGTCTAAATATTGGCGCTGAGTAAATAAAGTATAAATAGCAAGCAACGGCTGGATATTTCTGTCCCGAAAGCTTTCGGGACGCCTGTCCGGGTCATTGACGGCAATGTATCCACCAACGGCACAGCTCGTCTCATCCCCCTTTGAGCAGGTGACTGAACTCCTTGCGCAGCTTTTTCAGTTTGGGGGCGATGACGATAGTGCAATATGGTTGGTTCTTGTTGTTTTCGTAGTAATCCTGATGGTAGTTTTCCGCTTTGCTGTACTTGCTGATGGGAGCAATTTCCGTTACGATCGGGTCCTCCCATAACTCGGACTGGTCGGTTTTCTCAAGTGATTTTTCCGCTATCTTTTTTTGCTCCTCGTTGTGATAAAAGATGGCGGAGCGGTATTGAGGTCCCACGTCCGGCCCCTGCCGGTTTTTGGTGGTGGGATTGTGGGTATGCCAGAATACGGTTAAAAGTTCTTCATAGGAGATGACAGACGGATCGTAGGTAAGGCGGGCTACCTCGGCATGTCCGGTTTTTCCGGTGGTGACCTCCTTGTAGGTGGGATTGTTAACATGTCCTCCGGCATATCCGGCCTCTACGCGGTGGACGCCCTTCAACTGCTCGAATACCGCTTCCACACACCAGAAGCAACCGGCTCCGAAAGTGGCTTTCTGCAACTCGTCGTCAGAACGCGGAGTCTCCGAGTTAGCCTCGGGTTGAGTAAGAGCGAGCAGAGGTAAGAGTATCATGATAGAGATAAATTTTAGAGTTATCCGTGATAAATTAATCATGGCAAGTTCACTTGGTTGCAGAAATGGTGCGCGGTGCGACCTGAACGGTCAACCTGTCGGCGTTTTTCCGTTTTTACCGGTCAGTTAGTCCCGGCTGTTATATAAAAACCGTAGTGTTAACGAGTGGCCATAGTTATGAATTGTGCCGGTCCGGGTTCAGCGGCGTGTTGTTATCGGTCGACTCCGGCCTGGAATCCTCGTCTGATGGATTTTCCACCTTAGTTGTAACTTTTTTATAACGTATGAATAGAAAGGCTATATAAGAGACGCCGCCCACGATCAGAATGGACAAAAACTGGGATGCGTGCAGGATGGTGGCGAAGGTGAGCCCGATCGAGGAGGATACCCCATATAATTTGAATCCCTCCGTAACGGCCCAGTGATAGGTGCCGATACCTCCCTGTACCGGCATTATAAAGCCCACGCTTCCGATGACAAAGATCGCGAGTCCGGCAATTGGACTTAGCTGGCTGGTGGCGGTAAACGAGAAAAAGACAACATACGTCATGACCCAATACATAACCCAGATAAAGACGGTGTGTGCCCAGAATTTCCAGGGGGATTCGAGCGAGCGAATCGTGGAAAGTCCCGATTTAAATCCACGGTAATAGGAGGTGATGGTTTGGGAGATGACAGACCAACCGTATTTACGATGAAGGAAGTAATAGGTGCCTCCCAGGATTAGTAGCAATATCAAGACAAGGATTCCCCCGCCTATCTTTATGTGAGGAAGCAGATCGATTTCAATCTTGGGAGTAAGTACGTAATGATAAAAATAAATAAGCGCGTCATACTGAATCAGCAGGGTTACACCGATCAGGGCTATTAGTATGAATAAATCGATAACCCGCTCGACAATGACCGTTCCCATGAGCCGGTCGACAGGAACATCGTCGCTCTGATTCAGGGCCACGCACCGTGATAACTCGCCCATCCGGGGAATGACCATATTGGCCAGGTAGCCGACCATCACCGCAATAAAACTGTGTTTCTGGCTAATTTTGTATCCCAAAGGATTTATCAGCAGTGTCCAGCGCATGGAACGACTTATATCGCTCAGCAGCGCACAGAATACTGAAAGACCCACCCACCAGTAATTGGCATCCTTGAATGCCGAAATGATCTTTTGTTGATCTTTATTGCGAAATGCCAACCACAAAAGTAGTATGCCAACGTCGAAAAAGATAAAATATTTAAGGACCGGTCGTACTTTCCTCAATGGAATCCGTACGTTGATTACAAGGTGTAACTATTTAGTGACTGATTGCTGATCATGCTATAGCGCAATCGAGATTTACGTAAAATAGTGGATTACTCCTGTAAAGTCCATATGAACCCAAACTACGATGTGAAGTCGGCTGAAACGGGGTTTTTTAGATGGGATCCTGTAATTTTATTGCTTGTCATCTTTACAATTCTGTCTGCATAGAAAAGGGGACGATTAGCTGTTTACCTTTTACAGAACAGTATCATAACCTTTTAACTTAATAAAATCCCCACGTATGGAGGTTTTTACATGATTTAATTTGAACCTTTTAAAAAAAATTAATACTTATAACTAAGTTCTATTGAATCGCTTGTTGATAGGCACAAATCGTAAGGGGTGAATATTAAGGGCACAATCGCTGATCATTATTGGCAAATGAGCTTGAAATGAGATCAAAGGGGCAGGGTTCCAGGTATTTTCCAATCTTGAAGGTTGACGTATATAAATTTTGTGGAAAGCTTTTCGGAAAATCTGATGTACTATAGTGAAAAAGATATATTATGATTTGAAATATCTAATGGGAATGGTTAACGTTATTGAGTTGTAGGCGTTATATTACAATTGGCTTCTTTACAGAAGTAACACATAGTGATTTTTTAAAGGAACGGAACATACATACAATCTGTCTTGCAGTTTTTTTGTATGACAAGTAAACCCTAAAACGAAAGCATAAAACCTCAACCTATGAACAAATCTGATTTAGTTGACGAAATAGCGGACAAAACGGACCTCTCTAAGCGCCAGGCGAATGATGCTGTTGACGCATTTACAGAATCCGTGGTAGAAACATTGGAGAGAGATTCAGAAGACAAGGTAACCATCCCTGGATTCGGCAGCTTTCGGGCTTCTCACCGATCTGCACGAAAAGGGCGTAATCCGCAGACCGGGGAACCTATGACCATTCCACCGCAAACTGTTCCACGCTTTAAAGCGGGTAAAAACTTTAAAGAAAGGCTAAAGAACTCTTGATTTAGCTACTGATAATATCTTAAGGCCCGGTGTTAACGCCGGGCCTTTTTTTATTGGTGTAAATTCGGGAAAGAGCCCGTCGCAGACTAATCATGGTGGGACATGCCACAACCCTGGAGCAGTATCCTGCCTACGACCGACTGATTGAATCAGTTCACCGGATTCTTATTCTCCGGAGCCCAAAAACCCGCTTGAATGCGTATTCAGGTAATTCATAAAAAATATCTGGTTCGCCAATAAAAACTCTTAAAAATCAACATCAGGAAGATACAGGTATGCGTATGAGTGACTTGATAGTTGAAGACTTGAATGGGGAAGCAGGCCCGGGCATCGGGCTGTTTGTTGCCTTGGGGATTTTGATTTTTATAACGGGTTGTGGAGATGCCGCCAATTCCTATTTGTATCATGATGAAAATGTAAAGGGGCCCGTAAGGGGAATTACCGAGCGTACCTACGGAGCTTCCAAAGATTCGCTGCAGTGGACCGCTGAGGATCTCTATGGGAAAAAGGAGTTTGCCTTCGATCGCGAGGGACGATTAACCGAAAAGCGGATCTATGGACCGGATACGATGCTCATTGAACGTTTTACGTACGAATACAGCAACTCCCGCCGAACTGCAGAACGCCGTTTTGATCGCACGGGGAAACTCACCCACGTTAAAAAATATGCCTATCCCTGGCTGGGCGGACAGGTGGAAGCCAATGCGTACAGCCCGTCTGAATCGCTGTTGTGGAAGGCTATTTATACATTTGATGAGCGGGGACGGGAAGTTAGTAAGGAAATATTCGGTCCCGAAGACCGGCTGAATTACGTAGTTACCTATCGCTATAACCCGGAAAACCTGCTTATTCAGAAAGAGGGAGAAGACAAGATGTCGTATCGTTTTACCTCGTTTGACGACCACGGCAACTGGCTGCGGCGGATTAATACGAAAGACCAGGTCAGTACGACCATTACCAGGCGGAAAATTCAATACTATGAGAAATAAGCATGAAGGATTTACGGCCTGTTTGAATGCATGGGCGCTGGAGCTGGGAGTACCAAGTATAATCGTCTGGTCCGGGAACGTAAAAAAAGACTTTTTAAGGATTTGTCGGGTGATATTTTGGTGTGGAAGTTGTTTGTAGCGGTGCACGCGCAATGGCCTCCCCCCCACCGTTACATATAGGTAGGTTCCAGGTCCTCCCGTCGGGTGGCAGGGAAGTATTCTCTGGTGTACGTACGGATCCACCATTGACCGGTTTGGCGGCGTTCCCCGATCGTGGCGTACCGGTAGTGAAACAGGCGGGCGCGGATCCAGACCGGCGGCTGGTCAGGAAAAGGATTGTTTTTTAATAATTTGAGGGTGTCCGGGTCTCCCTGTAATATTCTGAGTACCAGTCGGGGAAACCAGGGGTGACGCCGGTAGGATGACATGGCGGCAAACCACATCTGCCAGTCAAGCCGCAAGTGATAGGGAGCGGTTTGGGGAGGGATTCGATCCGGATCGCCGGGTTTGGCTTTGAATTCGTAGGGTTTCCAGGTAGCGTCTGACCGGCCGGAGGGATCGTCGGTGCCCTCAATGATAATCTCGTAACGCTCTTTGGTAACGGACCCGAAGGCTCCGTACGTATTTACCAGGTGATACGGGTTGAAGCTAAAATTCATGAGCTGATTGCGGGAGATCAGGTTCTTTATCGGTTCAATGCTTAAATAAATGACCAGCGCCGTAAGCATGCCGACCAGAATCTGGAAATATAACGGGCTTTCGGTGACCTCGGGTACCCATGCCGTGCCGCCGAGGAGTGAATGGAAGACCGGATCGCTGATGCCGCTTACGGCCAGGAAAATGGTCATCCAGTTGAGCCAGGAGTAATTGCCGCTGATGACCAGGTATAATTGGGATAAAATAATGAGTCCGGCCGCGATCGAGGCTACAGGCTGCGGAAAGAATATAAACCAGATGACCCCGAGCTGAACAATATGGTTAAAGAGGGTTTCCAATCGGTGGAAAGGGCCGGGCGACAGGTGAAAAAATCGGCTGAGAGGATTGGGCATCGGCTGGGTTTCCTGGTGATAATACATACAGGTCAGATCCCGCCAGCACTGATCGCCCCGGATCTTGATGAGGCCGGCCCCGAATTCGACCCGGAAAATAAGCCAGTTGAAGATCAGAATTATCGGCAAGGGGGTGCCGACGTGACCGGGTCCCAGAAAGATAACGTAAAAACCGGCTTCCAGCAGTTTGGACTCCCAGCCAAACCCGTAAAACGTTTGTCCCACGTTTACGATCGACAGGTACAGGGCCCACATCGTGAACCATACGAGCATATACAGCCAGACGGGAGCCGTGGAAAGCATCCCCGAGCAGGCGAGGGCCGATAGGAAGATGCCGAACCAACAGACGATCGAAAGAAATCGATCCGAATAATGCCAGTGAAAAATACTGGGTGCCCGCCGGTAAGAGGTCCGCTCCAGGTAGGGACCGATAGGCTGCAGGCCGCGTTCGCCGACCAGGGGACGAAATTGGTTGAGGGCGACGGTGAAGGCGATCAGGTAGATCCCGCCCAGGGACCGCTGCAGGATAAAACGAGCGATGTTATAGTCGGCATGAAACAGTAAATCACTCATGACCCATTCAAGCTTTTTTGGAAAAATGGATTATACTATACGCTTTCGCCTCCGCTTCTTAACGGCAGATCCCAGGTCGTCCGGGCAGTGACAAGAGATGATTCTTCATTATGCCGGGAAATGCGATGTTTGAAAGAATGGGGGGATGCTGACGTTTTATAAAGGGCGGAATGTATCATGTCTCCCCATTTGCTTTCGCCCTGATATACTATATCGATTTCGCTCAAGTGGTATTGTGAATAGGTTTTTCGGGGGACCGTCTCGCATATCCAGTTGATATGAGCAACATTGTTTACGTGACCGTTTACATCCAACTCGCTGCGCCGTACGCGGAAGTCTTTTTCGTCGCTGGGTCCGTTTTCTGAGTCCAGGGCGATTTTATCCCTTTTTGGAGTTATGACATGTCTGCGATCGGAGACTTTCATATCGACAACCTCCTCCGGTATCGGAACGGGGCGTTCCCTGTTCAGGTCAACAATCATCCACTGCGTGGTGGCACGCCCCATGCTATCTTTCTGTTTGTTATACAGCAAAAAATCGCGATACGCTAGAACTCCCTTGCCTCCAGACGGCCAAGTCTCGATAGTTACGATATCTTTCCATGCGGGATAATACTGCATCTCCAGTTGCAGTCTGTATAAAAACCACGTTCGATTGTTTTCGCGAAGTTGTTTGATGTCGTAATCCAGGTGTTGGGCATGATTTCCGGCGACTTCCTGCAGCAAGTTGCATATGGTAATCAATTTGGCCGTCCCTTCAGGCCTGACCTCATAGGAGCGGATGGTGAAGGTTTCGCTGTATATGCGGTCGGTTTTTTGCATGCTGAGCGAAAATTTGATAAATGAGAAATATTGAAAATTCAGTAAGTTGGTCCTTGCTCATAGTAGTATGTCTCTTAAAATCCATGTACACAAAGAAGTTTTTTTAGAGCCCTTATATTACCGCCCCCAGTGTTTTAAAGGGCTCTTTTAATAAATGGGTCCGGGTTCAAACAATCACCCGGTATTTATTTTTCCTCCGCCTCTCCGGTCATGGGTACAAATCGTACGGGTAAAAGGGATTCGGTTTCCAGGTCGCCGTCTGCGGTCTTTCGGATTTTTTTCAGTTTTTGGACGCTATACGTACTGCCGACCGGAATAATCATGACGCCACCGGGTTTGAGCTGCCGGATTAACGGGGATGGAATATGGTCGGGGGCCGCCGTGACGATAATCGCGTCAAAGGGAGCGTAGGCCGGCCACCCTTTGTATCCGTCGCCAGTTTTGACGCGGATCGTGGAATATCCGAGTTGTTGAAATTGCTCGCGGGCTTTTCGGGCGAGCGGCTCCACAATCTCTATGGTGTAAACCCGGGGTGAGATTTCCGATAACACGGCCGCCTGGTATCCGCTTCCGGTGCCAATTTCCAGCACCCTGTCGGTGGAATCCAAATCCAGGGCCTGCGTCATGAAAGCGACAATATAGGGTTGGGAGATGGTTTGGTCGTGCCCTATAGACAAGGGTCGATCTTCATAAGCGGCAGGTTCTCGACTTCGGGGTACAAACTCGTGGCGGGGTACATGTTGCATGGCCTTGATCACGGCCGGATCGGTTATGCCCCGGTTGCTGATCTGTTCACGAACCATTCGATGACGCTCATCGCGCCGCTCCGGAAATCGCGGTGGAGTCCATCGGGTTGTATCCGTCGTGTCGAGATGCGCCGGGACTAGGTCGGTCAATGCAGTTCCGTCAATTTTTTGATGAGGCGGGAGAGGTTGATAAATTATCGATAACAGGGGACCCGTTGCAATACTGACGGATGGACTGTTATGGTTTCGAAGATCGTTTTCCGCAATAGTACATATAGAACTACCTGAAATAACCGCAACTAAAATGATAAAACCCCAATAGCGTCGAAAATATCGCATAAGTTTACAGCTTATTTATTAGCCTTTTTCGACCGTAGTGATGCGGAAAATAGTGGGATCGGAGTCCATGGGCCAACCGGTCGTTAACCCTATTTTCGTGTTCCCACCCCATTTAAACGTATTTCAATCCGCTACTCCGTGGTAAAATAACACCTTTATTTCATACTGAAAATTAAAAAATATTCTGAATTTGAGGTATAACGATTTTTCCACTACCATTATATAGTATTTATGTCTTCATATTTGGACATGTTGATATGTTTGATAATTTCGAAATCCCGTTGGTTTTTCAGACCGAATGGATTGAAGACAACAGTCCTTATTGTGACAGACAGTCAGAAAGATTGAATTGAGTTTATATACGTTTTGAATTAAATGTAGTGGTTAATATGCCGAAACGACCTAAAGAAGAACAGAGTGCGCACGATCAGCAGATTACCGATTTAGCTGCTGCCCTGGAGTACGATGATAAATTTTCCAATGTGCAGACGGACCTTATTACGGATGACTATCCCTCGCCGGAAGTGATTAACCAGCGGCGTCCCGATTTGATTGCGGAATACAAGGGCAGACAGATTATTATAGAAGTGGAAACGAAGAGCTCGATTGATCACGGTCACACGGAAGCTCAGTGGAAAGCATTCAACGATGCGGTAGGGGACGAGAATGGCAACTATGCCGGTTTTGTTATCGTGGTTCCCGACTCACTGGAAGAAGCTGCCCGTAAACGGGCCGGCGAGCTCCAGGTGGATCCCGATGTCTGGGAATTTGAATTTTAGAATAGAGGGCTCACTTCGTTCGCCCTGCCGGAAGTCGGATGCCGGATATGACGTGTACGGGCGGGGCCTATTGGGTAAACTGCCTGCAGGACTGGCGTTTGAAAGGCGATCCCCGCTGAATTTCAAAATCCAAAATGCAGTAGATAACCATGAAATCAATAACCAATACAGGCCTCGCCTCATTTATACTGTCACTTTCTTTGATGTTGGGGATGCCGCCGGAGGTCGTCGGACAAACGACGAAAGGGGATTGGGAACCGGCGGAACCACGCCTGACTACGCCGTGGACCGATAGCGTATCCCCCGATAATCCCCACCCGGAGTATCCCCGTCCCCAGTTACAACGGGATGCCTGGAAATCGCTGAACGGCCTCTGGAAATATGCGGTGGCTCCCAAGCTGGCCGAATGGCCGGACCAATGGGAGGGAGATATCCTGGTGCCCTACCCGATAGAGTCGGCACTGTCCGGCGTCAAGGAAACGGTGGGACCGGACCGGCGACTGTGGTACCGTCGTACGTTTACGGTGCCCGATACATGGGTGAAATCCGATAAACGGGTGCTGCTTCATTTCGGGGCGGTGGATTGGGCTTCGGAAGTGTGGGTAAACGGACAAAAAGCGGGGTCCCATCGCGGTGGATATGATTCGTTTTCATTTGATATCACGGACGAACTGGAAAAAGGTGAGCAGGAAATTACGGTGTCGGCGTGGGACCCTTCCGATGCCGGCTACCAACCGCGGGGAAAACAGGTTCGGAATCCCCGGGGTATCTGGTACACCAATACCACCGGCATCTGGCAGACCGTGTGGCTGGAGCCGGTGCCCGGGGTCTCCATCGCCGACTTAAAAATGCAACCGGATATAGATAATGAGCGTCTTCGGCTGAAAGTTAAAGGGAGTAAGTCCGGGGATTATACGGTGACTGCAACTGCGTATGCCGGCGATACCGAGGTGGGAGAAGTTTCCGGCAAGACCGGAGAAAAGCTTGACCTGGAATTGGACGAGTTGAATTTGTGGTCGCCCGACGATCCCTATTTATACGACTTGACGGTCACCCTCTCGAAGAACGGCAAGACGATCGATAAAGTGAACAGCTATTTCGGCATGCGGGAAATCCGTCTCGGTAAAGACGAAGAGGGATATGTACGCCTCTTCCTGAACGACAAGCCGCTGTTTCATTTCGGGCTGCTCGACCAGGGATTCTGGCCCGACGGACTTTATACGGCGCCGACGGACGACGCCCTGAAATATGATATCAAGGTTACAAAGGAGCTCGGCTATAACATGATTCGCAAACATGTGAAGGTGGAGCCCAACCGCTGGTATTACTGGGCGGACAAGATGGGCGTGTTGGTATGGCAGGATATGCCGAACGGCGACCGGCATA
>CAYQXO010000009.1:21080-42940 GCA_964421495.1 uncultured Balneolaceae bacterium
GGAAATGATGATGATATTAGACGGGTCGCGCAATCCGGCACCCAGTTTAAGACCGAGCTGAAGCAAATGATTGATCAATTCTATAATCATCCGTCGATCGTGACCTGGGTTCCCTTTAATGAGGGATGGGGTCAGTTTCAGACTGCCCGGGTAACCGACCTGGTGAAAGAGCTGGATCCGACGCGCCTGGTTGACAATCCAAGCGGCTGGGCCGATCGTGGCGTAGGTGATATGCATGATATTCACAGCTACCCGGGTCCCGACATGCCGGAACCGGAGGAAGATCGAGTGGCCGTGCTGGGTGAGTTCGGGGGACAGGCCCTGGTCGTCAAGGATCACCTGTGGCTCCAGGATTTCTCCAAAGCCCCCGGCCACTTCAAAACCTCGCAGTCGAAAGAGCGGCTGCATACCAAATATGACAGTCTGGTGAATGCCGTGATGCCGCTGAAAGACAAGGGACTCGCGGCGGCGGTTTATACCCAGACCACCGACGTTGAAATCGAGGTCAACGGCATCATGACGTACGACCGGAAAGTGATTAAGTTCGATAAAGAACACCTGCGGGAACTGCACCGCCGACTGATCGAGGAATAATTGACAACGCTCGAGGCTCGAAGCCGGAAGCCTATTCCGACCGGTAATGTGGTTTGTATATACACTACAAAGTTACTTGCTGGAATAGTCTTCCAGCTTCGAGCGTTTTCACTGTCTCGTGTATTAATTTTCGGGTATTTCGCGATGGGATATTTAACAATAAGACGGGGCGAGCTCCGACAGACTCCTAACAGACAGAACTAATGCACAAGCCACGGTAATATGAAACGAAGCGACTTTCTGAAACTGACGACGGCCGGTACGCTGGGTATTCCGTTCTGGAGTAGCGGGGAATCCGGTTCAAAGCGTTCAAAGGCGGACCGTTCCGCTGATCAGCCCAATATCGTATTCATTTTTATTGACGATATGGGATATGCGGACCTGAGTCTTTACGGGAATGAAGAGCTTCAAACGCCCAACATGGACCGGATCGGCAAAGAGGGTGTCCGGTTTACCGATTTTTATGTGGCTTCACCGATCTGTTCTCCGTCCCGCGTGGGCGTGATGACCGGCCAATATCCTTCGCGATGGCGTATCAATTCGTTCCTGGCGACCCGAAAGAAGAATAAAAGGCGCGAGATGGACGATTACCTGGATCCGGAAGCCCCCTCGCTTCCCCGGGCCATGAAAAGGGCGGGATATGCCACCGCGCATTTCGGGAAATGGCATATGGGCGGGGGACGGGATGTGGATGACGCTCCACTACCCCATGCCTATGGGTTTGATGAGTCGCTGGTTTCTTTCGAGGGACTGGGAGATCGATTGCTGCAAAAAGATCATTTCTTGTCGGAAGCCAGTGCCGAACTCGAGCAGGGAGAAATACAGTGGGTGAAAAAGTGGGAGAAAACCGGCATCTATGTAGACTGCGCCCTGGACTTTATGGAGCGACATCAAAACAATCCCTTTTATCTCCACCTCTGGCCGAACGACGTGCACGATCCGTTTCAGCCGAAACCGGAGTGGCGAGAAGAGTTCAGCGAATACGACAATCACCACTACCAACGGGATTTCCTGGCAGTGCTGGATCACCTGGACCGGCAAGTCGGTCGCGTATTGGATAAGCTGGAGGAGCTGGGGTTGGAGGAAGATACCATGGTTGTATTTACGAGCGATAACGGTCCCACGGACTGGTCCTATTACTACGAGGAATACTTCTGGCCGCCGGGAAGCGCGGATCCGTTTCGCGGACGTAAATGGAGTCTCTACGAAGGAGGGATCCGCGAGCCGTTCATGATACGATGGCCGGGAAATATTGAGGCGGGCGCCGTCAATGACCGCACCATCGTACATGCGGTGGACCTCTTTCCTTCCCTGTGTTCGATCGCGGGCGTTGATCCCCCGGATGTTTCCTTTGACGGGGAGGATCTAAGTGATGTGCTTCTTGGAAATACACACCGTCAGCGCGAGAATTCGGTGATGTGGGAATATGGTCGGACCGATCAGCACCTGCAGCCCGGAAATCCCCGAGTCCGCAGTCCCAACCTGTCTATTCGCGACGGCAAGTGGAAATTGTTGGTGAATGAGGACGGATCAGCGGTAGAATTGTATAACCTGGAAAAGGATCTTGCGGAGACCACCAACGTAAAGGACGATAATCCTGAAATTACGAAACGGCTCGCCCGAAAGGTGAGGAACTGGCGCGAGCAGATGCCTTGAAGTCCGCTTGTCCGGATTTTAAAAATTACGATCTAAAAAAAGACCGACAAAACCTTGGCGTCCTCTAGTCACCACTATTTTCAAAATATAAAAGTCATGGCTCATAATCGTCGTATTAAAGGAGGCGAAAGTGAAAACATTTTTCTATTCGTCATAGTTTGCCTGTTTGTCATATTCTGGAGTGGGGATATCCATGCGCAGGATTCCTTCCCGCGTCCGGTTGATCTCCCGCCGGCGAAACCGATAGCCCAGGCGGAAACGCTTCAAAATCAGCCGGAAATTGACGGGAAAGTGGATTTCGAGCGGGATGCCCGGTGGATTCCCTTGCTGCAGGACCTTTCGGGTGCGTCGGATCCATCCGTGCTGGGATGGGGAAAGGTTGGCTGGAATGACAAGGGACTGTATATCGCCGCCGTTATTCCGTCGGCCCGGCCGGATCAATTGATGAATACCGGTCGCACCCCTGACGCTCCCTTCGTGTTGAATCTCAGCATCGATGTACAGCAAGAGCCCGAACCGGGTCACCCGGGCCGGCATCACCTGCGATTTTTGCCGCTGACGCACCAGCCGGATAAAATGCTCTATCGAAACCAGGGATTTCTGTTCAATCACCGGCTGGGATTCGGTTCAAGGTTGGTCGATGAGGGTTTAGTGGTCTGGGGTGAACGATCGCTTTCGGGTATTGAAGGAGAGGGACTCAAAACGCAATGGGCATTTCTTGAAAACAAAAAAACGGGAAGGGAGGAGGCTCGCGATGAAGCCAGGCAAAAGGGCATGAGCGTGGAGGTGTTTATTCCCTGGAGAAATTTGCAGGGTGCTCAAAATCCTGTTCAGACCGGGCTCTTTTTTGATATGGGGGTCAACCTTTCTGGAAATCGATCGGCTTCGTGGACCGGAGATCTCCATAAGAAGAGGGATACGGGGGGACGTTTAAAGCTTTTGTCGTCTGACGAGGCGTTCAGTCCCCCGCTGTTTAAAAAGAGAACGCTGCTCCTGCATACCCGTCATAATGTGTGGATGACGGATGATACCGTTGATGTGTTTTATCCCACCCCTGGGATGCAAAAGGAAGACTACCTTATCGGTATTGCGGATGCTTCCGGTAAAACCGTCCTGAAAACCAGTCCCGATGCGGGAAGTAATCAAAGCCTGATGCACGGCCGGTTTTGGATAGGGGATCTGGACGACGGACCGTATACGCTTAGATTGGAAAAAAAGGATTCAAAAGAAGTTGTAGCAGAGAAATCGGTGTATATCGGCGGAGACCTGATTCAGCGTATTACCGAAAAACGCAAAACGCTCCTGAGTCGAAAGGATAGTTTGGAGCAAGATAACGTATCCTGGCGGACGGGACAGTTGGCCCGGGCGGAGTGGCTGTTGAATGAGATCGATATCTCCGGATCCGCCGATCACCGTCGTTTAAATGAAGCGCAGCACTCCCTGCAGAAGGCTCGTGATATTCTGGAGGCGTCCGGAACCGGCGGATGTCAACTATTTCCGTCCCGGCGGGTTTGCGGCCGACGGCATGCGGGGATATATGGACTTTGAAGCGGTAAATGAGGGAGAGGCCAGGCTCACGGTGCGGGGCGGACAAACCGAATCCTGGCGGGTGAATCCGCTGATTTACGGTACGTTTTCGGAGCCTGTGATTTTTGACCGGCCGATTTACGATTTGCTTTATGGCCAGGTGCTCCGCAATCCCAGCTTTGAATGGGGACATCCGACCTTCGGGCGAACGCTCCGGCAATATGTGCACCGCTACGGGGAAATCGATGAGGCCTCGGCCAAGGAGGTGCAAAAAGGAGAGTGGGTACCGATATTATCTTCCGATGAGGATGAAGTGGCGGCACCGTGGATCGGAATTGGAAGCGACGAGAGTGAAGTGGAGTTTACAATGAGTAATGTGGCCTTTAACACCCGTCTGTCACAACGCATCAGGCTGGAGGACGAGGAAGCCCGGGGAGGGGTGGCTCAACTGACCAGCTTGCCGGTATGGCGGGAAACGGAGTATCATTTCAAGACCTATTTGCGAACCGCCGCTGACGAGCCGCCGCAGCGGGTAAAACTCATGCTTTATCATGAAGGGAAAGTGATACGGGAGACCGCTTTTGAGGACGTGTCGGACGAGTGGCAGCCTTTTCAGGCTACCCTGAGCGTTCCAAAAGTCCGGAAAGAACAGAATGCGTACCTGGTAGCCCTGACCGTGGAGGGACCGGCCGATATCTTTGTAGACCAGACCAACCTGTTCCCGGCGGATACGGTGGGCGGCGGACTCGATCCGCAGTCGGTCAGCCAGATCAGGGATTTAAACACCGGATGGGTACGTTGGCCGGGCGGAAATTACGCCTCCTCCTATCGCTGGAAGGAAGGGGTCGGTCCGTTGACCGAACGCACCACCCGGGCCAATCCGACCTGGATTGGACTGAATTCCCACTATTTCGGCATGGATGAGTATATGAAATTTACCGAGCTGGCCGACCTGGAGCCGCTCATTACCGTGAATGCCGGCACCGGGTCGCCCGAGGAAGCCGCCCAGTGGGTGGAGTACGCAAACGGGACGGAAGATACTCCTATGGGAAAGATGCGGGCGGAAAATGGTCACCCGACACCCTACGACGTTTCATACTGGAATATCGGCAATGAACTCTGGGGATTCTGGCAGGCGGGATATACCACGCCGGCCGGGTATGTGGAGCGGTATCGGAATTTTACGGAAGCAATGCACCGGAAGGATACGACGCTGGAGTTTGTCTCCATCGGGGTGGGACCGTTCAGTATTGGCACCCGTCGGTGGACCGATATGCTGGTGGAGCAGGTTGATCGACACCACGATATCATCGACTTTCACACGTATGTGGGTGTGCCGGGCTATCTTGACTTGAATGACCGGGAAGCGCTCAATGCCCTGATCGAGATTCCGGTTGCTTTTGAACAGGGACTCATGGCTTTTAACGAATATGCCGTTCAAAACGGCCGGCAAGACCTGGATGTGATTGTGGGGGAATATAATAGCAGCACAGATGGTCGAATGCCCGATCAATGGGAAGAGGTGGGAGACCTGTTGACGTACGCAGGCTGGCTGCACGGATTCATTCGGCAGGGAGAATATGTGATCGGTGCCAATGCAACCGAGTATTCCGTGCTTGATCCCCGGAGAGGGGAGTTCGGCGGATTTCACCCCCGTTACGAGCTCTTCCGGACCTACAACCGCCATGCAGGCGATCAGCCGGTACGGGCAAAATTGGAGACACCGGTACGGCAAAGTCCCGTAAGCGGCGGAAAAGACGTGACTCCCATCTTCAATGTACCGGTCATTGATGGCGTGGTCCTACGCGATTCGACGAACGGCACGATCAGCATCGGCTTGATAAACCGGGATTTGCAAAACGAACAGTCGATCCAGGTGGAATTAAAAGATTTTGTCCCTCAAAAGAAGGCAACCCGACACCTGATATGGGACGAGGGCGCCCTGAGCCGTTCAGAAAATCGAAACGGCGATACGCAGGTGACCCGGCAAACCATGGACGTGGATCAAACATTTGAAATCACCCTGCCGCCCCATTCCGTTTCGCTGATAAATATCCCCCCCGAATAGAAGCTCGGAACGCATGTCGCTATTACCCGTTACAAATCAAGATTGGTACCTTAAGGCACCATTTGAGCCCCCTTTGAGAAACGCGGGAAGGGCTCTGAAGCACTTGAGTTGTTCGGCCTTATGACTGGAAAAGTAATATATTCTACATACCGGTATTTTGGGCTGACTTTCTTCTAAAGCAAAGATCAGCCGAATTTCTCTGGCTGAAGAGTCCTTCCCGCGTTTCTCAAAGGGGGCTCAAATGACGTTATTTGATCAGGCTCATGGTCTCGACGTGCGTTTCGTCGCCCGCCGTTAATTTATAGTAATAAATGCCGCTCGAATGAGCGCCCGCATCCCACTGGACTTCATGGCTGCCCGCGTTTTGATAGGTGTCTACAAGGGTTTCGACGCGTTGACCGATCGCATTGTAGACCTCCAGGGTGACTTTCGTCGCTTTCGGAAGGACATAAGGTATCGTCGTTTGCGGGTTGAATGGATTCGGATAATTGGTTTCAAGCAGTACCTTATTTGGTAGTTCCGGGTCGTTGGAAGCTATAGAAGTGGCCTTTTCTATGTCCATCTCAAGTCGGAGAACCGAAGCCGGATCGAGCGAGACTTCCATCTTGTTATCCGAGTCCAGGGTTTGCGTGAATTTATCGACGCTGAATCCATTCCGGTTGGTCCAGCTCGTCTGACGGTTAAACGGATCCGAGCTGACGAGGTACACCATCGAAACCGATTGGTTGGTTTTCCAGTTTTGATGCAGGTTGATTTCCGAGGTGAAGGAATATTGTATACTCCGGTTGGTCAGGAACAGGTATAATTTGCTTCCATCCGAGGAACGAATGGCCGATGCATCCACAAAAGGAACATTGTCTGTATCATTTTGACGAATACCGGCCTGTTCCATGAAAAAGGTCGGGCTGGTGTTGTTAACATAAACATTTTGAAATTCCATATCGGATTCCACAAAAGGTTCGGCGTAATATTTGGAAACGTAATTTCCCGGATTTACCGGCCGAAAGTCGATGGGGAAGGGGCGGTAAAACAGGGTGTTATCCCGCTGGTAGCTGTACCGGACGGCATCTCCCTGGCGCATGAAGACATTGAATAGACCGGCAACAAAGGAGGCGTGGGCCATCGTCGGGTAATTCGGACGTTCCCATCCGGCACTGATCACCGCCTGGAGATTCCATTCGCCCACATTGATGATCATATCAGGTCGATCATATCGTTCGGCCCATGTTCTCACCGTACCAATAACATAACGTTCATACAGGGTCGGGAAAGCTACCATATTACGTAAATATTCGTCTTCATCCCATCCTTCCCGATTACTATCGAGCACAACACCTCTGACATAGCGATGAATATCGATACCGTCGACGCTGTCACCTGCTATGCCGAATACGGTTCGGTTCCAGTCAGTATCATAATTCCGGTAAAGTGGGTCAATGCCGGCGGCCACTACCCGTATGTCGGGATCCACCTCTTTCATGGCCTTGTAATGCTTGACAAAACGTTCAGCGAAATCGTCGGCCGTGGTATGGCCGATCTGATAGGAGCCGTACACTTCATTCCCGACTTGCCAGTGTTTGACGTTATAGGGTTCCGGGTGACCGTGTTCGGCACGCAGTTGACCCATTTCGGTGTCGGTCGATCCATTAACGTACTCCACCCAGTCCGCCGCTTCCTCGGGTCCGATGGTCGGGTTAAATCCTATATTCAGATAAGGCGTGATGCCGGCAATTTCACAAAATTCGAGGAACTCGTTGGTCCCCATAAAATTCGATTCCAGCCCGCCCCAGGCCAGGTTGTTTCGGACCGGACGGTCCTTGATCGGACCTACGCCGTCTTCCCAGTGGTAGGCGCTGGCCCAATTGCCGCCGGGCCAGCGAATGCTGGTAACGTTGTATTTGTCGATATATTCAAGCGTCGTGGGATTATATTTGCCACGTACGGCGTCGCCCGACATTAAACGCAGTCCGTCCAGGTCCAGGTAGCCGTCTCCCTCGATCATGATGCCGAGGGCATATTTGCCGAATCTGGAGTTTTGATATCGGCCCGTGAAAATACCGTCCAATTCGAATGAAAGGGTATCCTTGGTCCAGACGGTGTCGATGGCCAGGGATTTAGACAGAAGAACTTCTCCTGTCACCGTTTCGAGTCGTATTTTTGCACTATCGATGGTTCCTCTTGAATATAGATGCACATCATAGGCAAGCGTGCGCTGGTCGGGCAGGACGGTTCGCTGCCGGATCCCGCCCGGGCTGTCTCCGGTGACCTGAATACGCTGAAAGCGTTCGCTGTGGTTCCCGCCGGAAAGATGTTCCATACTGGAGGGGGCGTCCCGTTGTAGTTCCCAGGGATAGGGGAGATTGTCATGCTCCGGGGTGTTCTGGTAGAGTATGGCCGTTCGGGTTTGCCACGGTTCGTTTCCCTGGTGATACCATCGTTCGAACGAACTGTTGGCCAGGTGCTGGGAATACAATCCCGGGTAGACGTCTTTTCCGTTATGTTCAATAAATTTTCCGAATATTTTTTCATCGATCGTCCAGGAGGAGGTATCACCCGGATTAACGCTGATAGTCATGTCGGGGGGAGATTGTCCCTGGACATGCATGGGATTTAAAATAAAGAGGATGCAGGCAAGCAGGGTTGCAGACGTTAGCGAGCTACGTAAAAAATTATTCATGTTACTAGGTTTCTTAAAATCAAATTGAGGGATTATAAGCGTTTTATAATAGGTATGGTGAGGAATAAAGACAAGTCGGTAATTATTTTTGACCGGCTCCTGTAACCTCCCGGTCTAAATTCCCCGCAAGAGAAATTTATGTGAGACGCTATGTCCATGATATTCAATTGCGTATTTTTAAATCTATATTTAATCTTAGACAACAGTCTGTTAGCGTTGCGCACCGAGCGAAGGGATTCTCACGAGGGGCAGGAGTTGGCTTTCAAGATTACTTTATTATAACGAATTTACCGGTTTGCACATTGCCGGTTTCCTCATTTTTAACGGTGAATAAATAGATGCCGCTGGCTACGGCCTGGTTGACGTTGCTGGTCAGATTCCAGTCTTCGAAACCCTGTTCAGCGTTGTTATGGGTTAACGTTTCGACCAGTCGTCCGGAGAGCGTGAAGATTTTGATCGTACTCCGCTCCGGCAGGTTAATGAATTGTATCCGTCGATCTTGTTCCAGCCATCGATCGCGGGTTAAATCCGGTTTTTCCCAGGGGGGATTTGAAGCGTTATAGTCTTTATCCCCCCGATAGGGATTGGGAACTACGGCTACTTTGCCCACTTCTTTTTTAGCGCCGGTTCCGGGCGTAACCGTTACGGCATTCGCCCGCTTGCTGGATTCAAGCGATGGAAAACCCAGTATGGAATCAGGCTTGGAGAAGGCTGTTACAACATAGTGGTACTCTACGTTGTTCATCAGACCGGTATCCGTAAATTCATGATCCAGGCCGGTATTAAGGCTGTATTCATTATTGTCAATATCCAATGATGCCAGCAGGGTCCAGGGGCCATTGATTGTTTCCGTACTTTTATATACTCGATATCCTTCGAAGGGTTGCTCCACGCCATCTGATCGATTTGGATCCGAATAAGTTTCAGATGACTGGTCCCAGGTTATCTCCACCTGGCGGCTGGTGGGTGTTACCTGGATATCCGGCGCCGGCGGGGGAGAGGGTACGCGGAATTCGGGAGCCAACTCGTCGATAAGACTCGATTTTTCGAGGACCTCTTCTTCTCCGAACCCAAAAACGGTTGCGTAACGCCAGGAAAGCGTATCGCCCACCGCCACGCTGTCGATGGGACCGAACGACTGATAGGCCTGGGTTGCTTGAGGGGATACCTGGTCATTTTGCACCACGCCGGATGAAATCTGCTCGAAGCGGTCCTTGTCCCGGTTGAAAGAAATATTCCCCCATTGAAAACTCCAGTCAAAGTCATCGTCGTCGTATTCCTGCGGCGGTATTAACTTCACTCCCATCACCGATTCCGTGGTACCGTCGGGACCTCTTTCGGCATCGTGAGCAATGATCATGCGGTGCTCGGGATGATAGGTGACGATATCATCCTGCGCTTGCCCTCCCTCGGTTCTGTCGCCGACCGCCGGATTGAAGAATCCTCCGATCCACACATCATATAATGTGTTGGTGGTAGGTATGACATCAAGGTTAAAAATAACGAATTGATTCATTGGAGCTGCTGCCCATGACCAGCTGCGTTGATATACGTCAATAAACATGGGATCATGGTTCGCCACGTTGATGGAGGCTTCGTTATAATCATTATATCTGGTTACCAAATCCTGATCGGAGTGTGGGACGTAATTGGGATAGTATGGATTTTCGGGACTCCCGATATCCATGGTATCTCCCCGTTCAATTTTGTGTACACTATCCCACGTGGCGCTGCTGTAACCGGCCAGTTCATCCCCGGTGTTCCACTGTAGTATCACGGGGGTGGTAACCATGGTGTCTTCCGCCTCCCTGGAGAGGCTCGCGTAAAAAGGTCCGACTGCAAAGTGATGTTCGACGTTGCTTCCGGGTGGAAATTCGCCCGATATAAGTCCCGGATAGTCGCTTATGGGAACCTGGTGGAGCGTGCCGTGATTATTTACAAGTTCGATTACCTGTCCTACATCGTGCAGCTCCCAGTCGGTAGTGATAAATTGGGCCTTGCCAGGCGCCTGTATGTTTAATAGCAGGAACAGAGCACCTAAACCAATGGTAACTTGTTTCATAATTAAACTATACGTACCGATCTCTTATAGATTAAGAAAAAACAGGCTGGAAACCGTTGCGGCTTCCAGCCTGTGGGGTCTTATGCCGTATATGTTACAGCGCCGGAATCTATTTGACCAAAAGCATCTTGCGGACTTTACTGGCATTTTCAGTATTCAACCGATAGAAATACACGCCGCTTGATAACTGTTTGCCGTCAAAGGATACGGTGTAAGAGCCCGCCTGTTGTTTCTGATCAACCAGGGTAGCAACCTGGCGGCCAAGGACGTCATATACCTGTAGCGTCACGTCGCTTGTTCGCGGCAGTTGATAGTTGATCTTGGTAGTCGGATTGAAGGGGTTCGGATAGTTTTCACCGAGGGTGACTTGTTTCGGCAATTCGGTCGGCTCGTTTATGTTGGTCCAGGTCGAATCCTTGTAGTCCTCGGGGATGTAGTTATAAAACTTGACTTCATCGATCCAGCCGCTGTATAGAGGTCCGTCCGGCTCCGTAAGGGGCGGTTCGGTCTGCTCCAGGGCCGGAGTGAACGCACCGATGCGGAAGGGACCGTTCGACTGGTATACGGGATAATTAAGTACGGACCCTTGCTGGTCGATCAATTCGTTCGCAGCGTTATAGAGCTGCGCGTAAACCGTATCCGAGCTTTTCAGAACATTGACAACCCGGTACCACTCGTTGGCGGTAATGGTGCTGTCAAACCCGGTGAGATTTCCGCTGAATTCGTTACCGAACACATCACTGCCTTCAGAGAAGTAAGAAGCGGGTGTAACGTCTCCACCGCCGGTGGTCCAGATCTGGTAATTGAAGTTGTTCCACGCTTCAAAAACGCCGCGGTCCTGACCTTCCTTGATCATCCACCGGGTTCCGAACTCGGGCAGGGAATCGGCTTTAATCCAGAAATCGATTACAAACTCATCATTTTTCATAACGGCTGCATCCGTTTCCCGCGTATAATCGGGATCCCAGTGGTCGGGTCCAATGGAAAGATGGGACGAGTCGCCTTCCAGGTACATGGATTGGCTGGTCCCGTTGGCGCCGTCTTCCACAATTTGCGGTTCGCCGCCTACGGTCCATTCTATATCAGCTCCCGTATTGCCGTTGTTGGTGGGCGGCATGGCGCCGTCTTCAAAATCAAGATGCAGCACCTGTCCGGTATCCTGGACCGCATAGTTCATGTACGGACCTCGCTCGGGATTCACGCCGTTGGGCGCATTGGAGGAGAGCCCGTTTACAGCGGTTCCGGAAACATAGTAGGCTACGGTGGTACCCGACGATTGGGCGGGGATGGTACCGGTATACAGCGAATCAACTTCCTGGGTCATCGGCGACGTTTGCCAGCCGTTTCCTGCATTGTAGTTAATGGTAACCTGGTCGATCTCGCTGCCGGGTATGATTTTCGCGGTGGCTGAAATCTCCGCCGGCTGGTCCGAGCTGACCTGGTCAAGCCGGGTTACGTTTGAAATGACCGGCGGCGTATCGAATTCACGAATGACATTACTGATGCGAACTTCATCGATAAACCCGTCCACAAAAGCGTTTTGAAAAGAACCGTCCGGCATTTTCGTCATTCCGATATTGACCGGTCCGTCCGTGACGGCGGGCGGGTCAAAGAATTCCGGATCCAAATCCCGTGAAGCAAATTCAATCAGGTCACCATTGATATCATGCAGCAAGAGTCCCGTGATATGTTGCGAACTGTCACGTATAAACGTCAGATGATACCACGTACCGGCCTCAAAACTGCCGGGGCTGGTGTCGGTATCCACCCAGCCGAAATTACCGGTAATGGAATCGGGATGGGCTCGGTAATTACCCCGTAAACTTCTGAAATCTCCACGGGCGAGTATATTATAATTAAAACGCGTGATCCCCTCGGCATGCGGTTTAACGACAAATCGAGGTCTCCAACGCCAGTCATCGGTCGACTCTCCAAACGTCAAAATGTTAACCCACGCTTCGATGGTCCAGTCGCTTTGTAAATCCAGCTCATCGTGGTCGGGAACCAGTACGCCGGATGTATCGGTGGGAGAACTGTTGTCAAGGTAAAGCATATTGTTGAAATCATCTCCCACGTCGGAGGAGACGAACCCGTAACTGTTTCCGTGATTATCTCCATCGGGTACTCCCAGTGGCGATTCATTGGTGAAATCACCGTCAAAGTGCAAGAGTAACACCGTATTGGAATCTGCCTCGTACGGAGACATGAAGTTCTGTGCGTTTACCCCCTGCAGACCTAATGTCAGGCCCGCTAGCAGGGTTGCAAAGAAGATGCTGCCCCATTGTTTAAGTCGTAGCTTTGAAAACATAATCCAATCCCTTTTTTATTTGATAGATGTGGTTAGTTTACCCGCTAAAAGTATTTCGCAAGTGCAACAAGCAGATCAAAAAATTATCCCCCCTACTCGTAAAATATTTGAAAAATTACCTTGCTAAATCAATTTATCCTGCAAACGCTAACGTAACCTGATAACGTTAACATAGAGTCCACACTTGAATAGCTTGTTAGTAGGTTATAAAAAAAATTGGTTACTTTCAAATTACATGGCAGAGTCCATACTACCCCGGAGATGACCCGGCATTCCGGACAGGGAATTGCGGCTGATAGTTACTTTTTAGTGGATAAGACCAACATTTCTGCATGTAGTAAATATACTTTTTTTAGCCCTGATGCTGGATAACTCAAGTGTTTCAGAGCTATCCCCGGGTTGGCCACGTTATGATACATTGTCTCGTCGGGGAGAGGAGTTCCACGGAAATATTTCCCAGATACCAACAAGGGCTAAAGCACTGCTTGTATCTTCGATATTTTCAACTTGCGGCGTATAGCAACCGATGGTATTTTCTGTGTTCAATTTATTCGTACACCTCTACCCTCGAACATTTTCTCGATGGTAACGATTAACGGTCACGATCCTTTTACTTTAAATATCTTATACCATCTTTATGTATCGCAATACAAGAAGTCTTTTCGTTGGAATTTTAGCGTTCGCTTTAATCAGTATCTCCGCAGATTATTCACTGGCCCTGGGATTTCAGCAAAATGACCCCGATTCGGATACCGCCGATACGGCTCTGAGCCACGCCGAATTGCCGCTGGAGGCGGAGCGGTCGGTTAGCCTGGAAACGGACGAGGGGACCTGGATGTCGGTGGATGTCCACCCGACCGGCGACACGCTCATCTTTGACTATATGGGGGATTTGTATGAGCTGCCTGTGAGCGGGGGAGAGGCCGAGCAGTTGACCGACGGCATGGCGTTTGACTCGCAACCCAGGTATAGTCCGGACGGGTCGAAGATAGCTTTTATATCGGACCGCAGCGGAGGGGATAATCTCTGGATTCTGGATCGTGCTACCGGTGAGGTTGAACAGCGAACCAAAGGAAAGAATTACTGGATGCAGTCGCCGGAGTGGTCGCCGGATGGAACCTATATAATTGCCGCCCGCACGGGACTGCGAAGCGGGGTCCCGAAATTGCGCCTCTACCATAAAGATGGCGGCAGCGGTTCGGAGTTGATGGATACGCCGGGAAGCCTCAAGACGATCGAACCGGCTTTCGGGGAGAACGATCGCTATGTATGGTTTTCACAGCGAAGGGGCAACTGGGATTACAATGCGGATCTTCCCCAGTACCAGATTGCCAAGCTGGATCGGGAGACCGGTGAGCGCCACCGGCAGACGGCCCGGCAGGGTTCGGCTTTTCGTCCCACACTCTCGAGCGACGGCAAGTGGCTGGTCTATGGCACGCGGTATGAGACGGAGACGGGGCTGCGGATTCGCGACCTGGAGACGGGCGATGAGCGGTGGCTGGCGTATCCGGTCCAGCGTGACGACCAGGAGTCGCGTGCCCCGCTCGATGTGCTCCCCACTATCTCTTTCACCCCGGATAACAAGGCCGTGGTGGCCTCTTACGGGGGAAAACTCTGGAGGATTCCGATTGCGGAAAATAAAGAGGCCCAAAAAATTCCTTTTCAGATCGACACGGATCTCGAAATGGGACCGCGCCTCGATTTTCAGTATCCGATTGAAGACACCGAGCATTTCACGGCGCGACAAATACGTGACGCGGTGCCTTCTCCGGAAGGGGACCGGCTGGCATTTACGGTCTTGAATGATCTCTATGTTATGGATTTGCCGGATGGAGAGCCGCGGCGGGTGACCGACTTCGAATCTACCGAGGCGTTTCCCACCTGGTCGCCCGATGGACGGTGGATCGCCTTTAGCACCTGGAATGAGGAGGATGGCGGACATATTTACCGGGTTCGCAGTAACGGTAGCGGCAACCCGGAGCGACTGACCCGCCGGGCGGCGTTGTACCAACAATTGGCCTGGTCGAAGACGCAGGATCGTATTGTTGCGGTACGGGGAGAAGACCGGATGTATTACCAGTCGCCGGGTCCCTATATACCGTTTACGGCCGATGAACTGGTCTGGCTGCCTTCCGAAGGCGGACAGACGGAGGTCATCGCCAGCACGGAAGGGCGTCGCAATCCTCACTTTACGAAAAACAGCGACCGAATCTACCTGTTCGATCGGGGCGAGGGACTCCTTTCGATCCGCTATGACGGGACGGATGAGAAAGAACATGTGGAGATCAAAGGTTCGAAGTCCCCCGGATCCAGCAACCCGGAGCGACCTTCAAAAATTCTGATGGCGCCGTCTGGCGACCAGGCGCTGGCGCAGATTGACCACCACCTGTACACCGTTACCGTACCCAATACCGGCGAGACGCCGAGCATCAGCGTTTCCAATCCTGATAAAGCCTCGTTCCCGGCCCGGAAGCTGACGGATATCGGGGGACAGTTTCCCGCCTGGGACTGGAGCGGACGGAAAGTCCACTTTTCGATCGGCAACGGACATTTTATTTACGACCTCGACGAAGCCGCCGAAAGGGAACGCGCGCAGGAACGGTATGACCGGGAGCAGGAAGAGAAAGAAGAGGAGGAATCGGACGAGTCGGAAGAAAGCGAGGAAGATGAGGAAAACTCCACCGGCGAAGAAGAGGAGGATGCCGCGGATGAGCCCGAGCGACCGGAAGACTACGAGGCCGACTCGCTTCGCATCCAGATTGATGTCCCGCGCGATCTGCCCCGGGGAACGTTGGTCCTTCGCGGAGCCCGCGTGGTTACGATGGACGGAGATGAAGTCATCGAAAAAGCGGACCTGGTCATACGCGACAATCGTATCGCGGCGGTTGGCGAGCAGGGCAGTGTGGAAATTCCCGACGAAGCGGAAATCCGGGATGTCGAGGGACGTACGATCGTGCCGGGCTTCGTGGATACCCATGCCCATATTCGTCCCTTCCGCGATCTGCACGTGGAGGAAATGTGGTCGTTCATGGCCAACCTGGCCTACGGGGTCACGACGATACGGGATCCCCAGACCGCCACGACCGATATGCTCACGTACGAGGACAAAGTCAAAAGCGGACAGATGCTGGGTCCCCGCATTTATCAGACCGGCCCCGGTATCTTCTTTGACGAGCAGATTGAGGACCTCGATCACGCCCGCGACGTCATCCGGCGCTACAGCAAGTATTATGATACCAAGAGCGTCAAGATGTACGTGGCCGGAAACCGCGAGCAGCGCCAGTGGATACTGAAGGCCGCCGAGGAACAGGAAATCACGCCCACCACGGAAGGGTCGCTCAACATGAAACTGGAAATGACGATGTTGATCGACGGCTATCCCGGCCAGGAGCATAACTATCCCATTACCCCGATCTACGAGGATGTGATCAAAACCACGGCCGAGTCGAAAATGGCCTATACGCCGACGCTGCTGGTGACGTACGGCGGACCCTTTGGCGAAAATTATTTCTTCACCAACGAAAATCCGCTCTATAACCAGAAGCTGCGCTACTTTACGCCCCGGAAAGACCTCGACGATAAAACGCGTCGCCGCGGCGTGGGATGGTTCCATGAGGAAGAATATTCCATGGATCGACAATCCCGGAGTATCGAGCAGATATATGACGCCGGCGGCATTATAGGGGTCGGCAGTCACGGTCAGCTCCAGGGACTCGGGTACCACTGGGAGTTGTGGGCCATGGGATGGGATATCGAGAATCCCCATAAGGTCCTTCGCATGGCTACGCTTCAGGGTGCCGAGGCTTTGGGACTGGATGACGACCTTGGAAGCATCGATGAAGGCAAGCTGGCCGATCTGTTGATCCTGGAGGAGAATCCCCTGGATGACCTCCGAAACACCACCGAGCTCGAGTACGTCATGAAAAACGGTCGCCTCTATAACGACGAAAACCTGAACCAGGTGTGGCCCGAAAAAGTGGAAAGAGGCAAGCCGTGGTTCCACCAGCCCGAACCGGAGAATGTACCGGGATTAAATGACGAAAAATAAGTAGAACGGTAAATAAGTAGAGTTTAAAGTCGATGCTTAGCAATTAATCTGATAACGGATAGATAGGTTATGATACCTACTGAACTGTCGCCCCGGGACATTGAGTTGCCGGCGGCGGATCATCAAAATATCGTTATCTTTACGGGGACTGCGTTGCGCCACGACCGGTTCGCATAGCGGTCCCTGTCGATTCGTCAAAAGAACTGGTCAATAAGCTTTCCCGGATCTCGTAATATTCCGGCAGGCGTGTTGTCGGACTTTTTCTCGTTACGATTCGGAAAGTCCGACAGACTTCCCGTGGGAAGGGACAGGTACAGCGTTACTTAATCTGACTTTTTTCAAATATGATCTCGTAACGAGTGCCCTCGTCGTTATGGACCTGAACGTCGGCTTCCAACTGCGTCTGAATACTCTTGATGAGTTCCATTCCCAGTCCCTCTTGCTGGTTACCCCCGTCGGGAATACCGATCCCGTCATCCCTGACTATGATGTGCACCTTGCCTTTCTTTTGTTCTCCGATGACGGACAATTTACCCGAACGGCTGTCGGGGAAGGCGTGATTATAGGCATTTTGAATAAGTTCGTTGAGCATCAGTGCCAGCGGCTGGGCTTGATCTATTGCGAGGGAAAAGGGTTCGATGTCGACCTCTGTGCTGATTTCTTCAGGAACTTCCGATACGTTTTGGATGTGCCGGGTCAGTTTATGGATGTATTTATCCATCTGAATTTCGCTCAGCTTGTCGCTTTCATAAAGTAACTCGTGAATATCTGCCAGGGTATGAATGCGCAATTCGCTGTCGATCAGGGCCTCGCGCGCCTGCTTGTTTTTGATATGATGCAATTGAAGCTGCAAAATACCCGTGATCGAGGCGAGGTTGTTTTTTACCCGGTGATGAATTTCCTGCAGCAAGGTGGTTTTTTCCTCCAGCTCTTCCTGCAGCTGCTGGCGGTAGATTACTTTGTCCGTAACGTCGACCGACTCGATGAATATCGAATACGTCTGACCGTTTTTCGATTTTATGGGAGTATAGATAAAATCCCGATAGTAGGTTTGTTTCTCTCCGTCGACTTCTATTTCTATCGATTCCTCATGTCCTTCGTAGGTTTCGCCGGTTTCATATACGTGTTGGAGTAGATCGATGATGCCCTGTTGATTGAATTCAGGAAATGCTTCTTCGACCGTGGATCCCACCGTGTCCTTACCCGTCAATTGACGGTGAATTTCATTCGTGTACGTGTATTTAAAATTCGGACATTCAATCAAGGCAATGGCCGTGGGGGATTTTTCAAACATGGTCTTGAACTGTTCCCGGGACTGCTCCGCCTGCGCCCGCAGCGTCCGTTCACGTTCAAGTAACTCCCTGTTTTTTCGCTCCAATTGTTTTTGTTCTCTGATGTCTATATAGATAGCATAATATCCATCCACATTGTCTCTGAGGGTAACGGGCACGGTAGAAAGCATGGCCTCGACGGGCTCCCCGTTTTTGTGATACCGTGTAACCTCCCCCTGGTAAACTTCATTCTGGCTTAACCTGTCCGTAATCTGTTCGGCTTCATTTTGTTCCGATCGGGTCTGCGTCAGCAGACGATCGACGTTCTGGCCGACGGCTTCCTCTTGCGTATATCCGAACAGGTCCCTGAAGGACTCGTTTACTTGTTGTATGTGTCCGCTCGCATCGGCTATTGCGATTCCGTCCGGTGAACTTTCAAAAAGCGTGCGGAATTTCTTCTGACTTCGTCGTGCATTTTGATACAACATCGCGATGATCAAGGCGCCTGCTATAAACAAAACCAGAGCCAGAGTAACGGTAATCAAGTTCGACCAGAACATGAGATCCCTGGAAGCGGACTCCACCTGATCCTGGATTGCAAAGTCGTATTGGTTGCTGACTTGCCTGAAGTTCTGAATGCGTTTGTCCAGTTCCTCGAGGGTCTGCCCGGATACATTCGGATCGATGACCGATGCACGTACACGGTCGGTGAGCGATTCCAATTCGGACCAGTGAGCAACGGCCTTGTCCCATAACCGGAAATCCTGTTCGATGTTCAAAAAAGGTCGTAAAGTTCGGGCTTCCCAGATCAACCAGCTCGCTTCTCTTGATTCGTATCCAACGTCATCTACCAGGCGGGCGAGAGCCTGCCGTATCGGGACCTCGGGATCCTTCATTTCATCCACGGCCCGGTTGTGAAGGACAACTGTTTGAATAGTTTGTCGTAAATCAGTGTATTCATCCTCTTCCCGGGTATCCAGGTATTCCTGCAGATCCTCTACCGCCTCCTTTCGTTGATCAATCCAATGTTCGGTCAGCTCCAGCCATTCTGAATGCGTATGCTGCACGTAATACCCCGCCGAAGCCAGTAGGACCATGATTCCCAGCCAAATCGCCAGACCGGCGATGGGTAGAATTAGCTGATTTATTTTTTTCATGAATTCCAGGATTGAGTTAGAAAAGATCTTTAATCACTGGTTAATTCTTCCTTTCTATACTCCATTGATGTTCACGGGAGGTATAATAGGTAGCGGTATAGGAGGCATTTCTGGTGCAAAGATTATTTATTTGTCACGTGAAACGGATAGAGTAGACTGAAAGTGGATTTATAAGCATTAAATTGCTTGGTTTTATATAAGATTAAAAGAGAATTGGCTCACTCTCAATCACGCTCGTGGGAATTGATAACCTCTAATTTATCCAAATAGCCGTTGATGTCTTTAATAATATAATCCCTTTCATCTTTATCATCGGACCCCTCTAACGCTTTAAGTGCCGATCTTATATTTGAAATAAGTTGTTTCTCTTGTTTCGTCTGATGGTCTGATTGACTCATTAATTCAGCTATTTGGTCCTTTTTACCTGGTTGGTTCTATATAATATAAAACATTATAACGCTAAGCAGATAAATATCAAGGGGAGAGGCAAATATTTTTTAATAAAAGCGCCCTGGAATAATGCAGGAATATGGTGGGACGTTTCTGAAAGAGAGAGTCGCGAGGAGAAGTTTCTGTTCATCAGCTTGACAAAGTGTTAGCGCATAGTGAGCTTAAAATAACCGAATGGCAGTTGATTACTTTGATAAAGAATTGATATAGAGGGAGAGTGTGAGTGGACTAATTGAAAACTAAATCAGGTGAATTTTAGATATGAGAGTCTTATCGCTTGTTTTCTGTTTTATGTTCCTGATAAATGTCACGGGTAAAGCCCAGCCAAATAAGATTGGTGTGCAGGGAGGTGTAAACCAGGTATTTTATACGAATGATATTGGCGACTTTACCAGTGAAAAAAGTATCGTGGGGTTTGGAGGCTTTAGAGCGGAATATAATCTTGCGGGTAATTTTGATTTTGATACGGGGTTAATCTTTGAGCGACAGGGTGGATATAATGAATTTGAAGAAAGAACACCCCAGCAGCCCGGTGGTACCGGGAGAATTTTTAATACAAGACTCTATTTTGATTATTTGACCCTTCCTTTACTGGTAAAGTATCAGCTTTGGGACAAAGTTCCCGTTTATGCCAAAGCCGGACCAGTCATAAATTTCTTGCTGAATGAAAAATATGACACTAATCGAATATCAGATTTTCATAGCAGGGGTGTAAATTTGGGAGCAGCCGGAGGTTTGGGGGCTGGTATACCAATTAATAAACGATTTACATTAAATCTGGAACTCGGTTACAAAATAAGTGTTACCCGTCCAGTCGCATCATCCGGTCTGACTCTTTATGCCTATGCCTTGTCTGCGGGTGTTATGTATAATTTGTGAGGAAAAAAGCTGCACCCTCTCCGTTAATACCGAATACTCGGGAAATAACTATTTAAATCTTATGCGTGCTAAAGCTATTTGATTTCCTCGCTATTCTAATAGCACTCCTTGATCAATGAATTACCTTAATGCTAAGATTATAATTAGAAACTACTATTTTGTAACTTAATCATTCTTTTGTCTTGGAAATTGAGGATGGATTTGGAGAGTAGTTATATACCAGTCGAGTTGAGAAGTACTCTTCCTTCCGATTAGTTTATAAATCAATATTCTATTTAAATAAAAATAAGGGTAATAACTCATTCTGGATTTATTTAACAATGGGAGTCTAAATACTTTTGGCTAATTTTTGGGATACATATAAGTCGAGAATTTACGCAAACTGTACAACTGCAGAGACACAGCGGAATTCCATACAGGACAGCAAAACCCAGTTATTCGCTGCTTTAGCTGTTTATTTGATACCGTTAAGCCTGATTGCGCTTACTCCTGGTGTATATGTGGCGCTGAAGCAGGGACTAATAGGCATGCTGACGGCCGATTTTATAACAGTCGGAACTATACTTGTGGCTATTCTTATTCCAGGTATTTCTGTTATTGTCCGTAAGTTATTATTTAATGGCTCCCTGTACTTTATTTCCTTGGTTATGCTTCACTACCTCGGCTCCAATGGACCGGGGATGCTCTATCTGTTGACCGTAACTATTTTTGTTGTTCTGACACTGCCTCAGTTTTATGGATATGTAGTTCTGGCTTTAAATACTCTTAGCTGCCTTTTCTTCGCTCTGGCGATACATTATGAGTTTGCCAGCACAATATTATTAGCTGAATATCAGGTGGATACCTGGATTGGCGTTTCCTCCAACCTTATTTTTTTGAGCGGAGCGGCGGTGTTTTTAATTCCCCACCTGTTTGAAAGTCTTCAATCATCATTTGACGAACAAGCCGTTTTAAAAGATAAATTAGAAGAGTCACTTGGTGAGTTAAAGTTCAGTGAACAGAAGTTTAAAGCACTGGTGCAGGGTGGAGCTGATTTGATTGCCATTTTGGATGAAGAGGCTAATTATAAATATGTGTCTCCGACAGCAAAATCGGTGCTGGGAATTACGGCTGACGAATTTATAGGGACAAACGCCCTTGATAATATTCATCCTGAAGACCAA
>CAYQXO010000010.1:0-42478 GCA_964421495.1 uncultured Balneolaceae bacterium
ATTTTGGGATCTTTATTCTGCAGATCTTTAAAGCGTTCGTACGGACTTTTTGAGCGGTCCTTTTCTGTTTTATCGTTAACCACTTTAGAGTCTATCTGCAACCCGGGACCTACGAACTTGCTGAATCCCCGGGAAATTGTTTTCCGATGCTCGCGGATCAGTTTCTGTGCGAAAGAATTGTCGCACCGTAATATAACGGTTCGTTTGCTGATATCCACGGGTTCTATGCGTTCAAGTTGAACGTGAAGCATCTGGGGGACTTCGCCCTCGAGTTGGTTAACGTATTTTTTCCAGGATTCTTTTAAATCGGCTACATTCAGTTGCTCCGCTTTTTTTTGCTGTTGGACCGCGGCACCCGGACGATCTTCTTGTTCGCTTTTCTCGTGGATAGACCGTTGGAGATTACTTTGGTATTTATCGAGGGAAGAGGATCCGAAAAAGTCGTGATGTTGTTGATTATTCGCCTGTTTCTCCCCGGACTGCGGGGCCTCCGAATCGGTGACGGTTGGAGCGGAAGATTCGGGGACCTGCCTTTCTTTTTCATTCGACGACGGCGATGCGACCGCGGAGCTGTTTTTGTTGTCGATATCCGTTTTCCCCTCTTTGCCGGCGGTTTCGTTTTCGGTCGGAGAGGGTGTCGCATCCGGTTGCCGGGAAGACGATGTTTTATCTTCTATTTCGTCTCCGTTTTGGAAATCATAGTTTTTTTTTAATTCCTGCAGACCGGAGATCAGGTTTTGCAGGGTACGGCTCCGCTGCATGTGTATGAGCTTGAGGACCGCTACTTCAAACTGCACGCGAGGTTGCTGGGCCTGTTTGACATTGCGGACCGCCTCGCTGGCGATGTGAAGCATTCGCATTAAGTCGTCCCGGCTGAATGCCTCGGCTTTGTCGCGATAACGTTGCTTGGTATTGTCGGATGCTTCTACCAGGTACATGTGTTCGGAGTTTTTGGCTACATACAGGTTGCGCAGGTGTTCTAGCAGTTCCGTCAGAAATTCCTGGATGTCGTACCCCTCGTGGAGCACCTCGTTAATCAGTCCAAGTCCGCCATCGGCATCATGCTGTTCTATGGCGTCTGTCAATTCGAAGAGGCGATCGGTACTGACCACATTCAAGGCCCGCAGTAGCTGCTCGTGCTGAATGTCGGAACCGCAGAATGAAATCGCCTGGTCCATCAGTCCCAGGGCGTCGCGAAGGGCACCGTCGGCCTTTTTGGCAATTACATGCAGCGACTCGTCATCGATATCGATTTCCTCCCGGTCCGAAATAGTGCGCAGGTGCGAGACGATTTCATCGACTTTGAGCCGCTTGAAATCGAAGCGCTGAACTCTGGAGAGAATCGTGGGTAAAACTTTGTTGGGTTCGGTCGTTGCAAAAATGAAAATAACGTGATCGGGCGGTTCTTCCAGCGTTTTCAGGAAAGCGTTAAACGCTGATTTGCTCAACATGTGAACTTCGTCGATAATGTATATTTTATAGCGACCGCTCTGGGGAGGGACGCGGACGCGTTCGCGCAAGTCCCGTATATCTTCCACGCTGTTGTTGGAGGCGGCATCAATTTCAATGACATTCAGCGTCTGGTTTAACGCTTCTCCATCGACCTCCTCGTCAATGTTGTTTACCTCGCGGGCCAATACACGGGCCATCGTGGTTTTTCCCACGCCGCGGGGACCGCTGAACATATAGGCATGCGAGAGACGATCATGCTTAATCGCATTTTTGAGTGTGCTGCTGACATGTTGTTGTGATACGATTTCCTCGAATCGCTGAGGCCGATATTTTCGGGTTAACGCCCGGTACTCGTCACTCATATAGCAGTATGTTAACTTGATTTATCCCTGAAGACCATTGATATCATATAATATAAAAAATAAGCAAGAATGCAGATGTCTAATTCATTGCAGGATTATGTAGCCAACCGGCGCCCATTCGGGAAAAACGGGAGCGGCCAGCCGGTCAACCGATTGAAAATTTTTTCTCACGGCTTTGCCGGGTCACAGGCAGCTGCCCGTAAATTCATACTTCCAACATTTACCAAGATCCGTTCGAAAAATTTTTAGTTCTCTGCCCGGCTGGCCGCTCCCGTTTTTCCCGAATGAGTTCCCTGCCCTCCGTCGCTTTAGCTGTTCATCAGTTTTTCTATTTCGTCAATCTCCTTCGGCACATCTGTCATGTTTTCGTAGCTGTCGTCGGTAATGATTACATTATCTTCAATGCGGACTCCACCGAAGTCGAACATCTCCCGGAGTTTGCTTTCATTTAAATACGAAGCTTTTTCTTCGTCTTTGAAAGCGGGCTCGAGTAGGGCCGGGATGATGTAGCAACCGGGCTCAATGGTCAGGACCATATTGGGTTCGAGCGTGCGTCGTACGCGCAGGTATTTGAGCCCGGGCCGGTCGATACGTTCCACCCCTTTTGGATAACCGCCGACGTCGTGGGTATCCAGGCCGAGGAAATGGCCGAGTCCGTGCGGATAAAAGAGGGCGAAAATATCCT
Organism: uncultured Balneolaceae bacterium; assembly: GCA_964421495.1. Classification (GTDB taxonomy): domain Bacteria; phylum Bacteroidota; class Rhodothermia; order Balneolales; family Balneolaceae; genus CAJXOW01. The sequence continues at coordinate 2,500 of CAYQXO010000010.1, forward strand.
GGTCCATCAGTTCATCCACTTCACCGTAAACCAGATCAAGCTCTTTTAGTCCCTCGAGTATGACCCGGGCGGAGAGCAAGTGGAGTTCTTCCATTTTCACCCCGGGTTTCGTCTGCTTTAACACTTCTTTTTGAGCGTTGAGTACGGATTGATACATGCCGGCCTGGAGGTCCGAGTAGGTCCCGTCGGCGGGGTAAGTGCGCGTAAAGTCGGATGAATATCCATTGTATTCATACCCGGCATCGATGAGGAACAGATCGTCTGCCTCAATTCGATCGGTACAATTCACGTAGTGAAGGATGGCACTGTTTTTCCCGCTGGCGTGAATGCCGTTATAAGCTTCCTGCAGCAAGCCGTGCTTGCGATTATAATAGTCGAAGGTTGCCTTTATTTCATATTCGTATTTGCCGGGTTCCACGGCTTTCATGACTTCCCGGTGGGCCAGGCTGTTAATGCGGGAAGCCTCGCGAAGCTGGTCGAGCTCCCAATCGGTTTTCAGGGAACGGCAGTAGGTGATGGCATCGGTCAGGGATTCCGTGTCGAATTCCGTCCTGTTATATAACTCCTCCAGGAATTCAACCTGTTCCTCGTCGAGGCAGTAAATAAGGTCGGGATTCAACTCTTCGAGCAGGTCCGGCAGGTTTTCATCATAATGAAGATAGTCGGGCTCGTATTCCTGTTGATAGGCCTCCCGCGATTTTATAAATCCGTGCCATACAGCATATTGGGCATCGCGTTGCGGAGCAAACAAATGATACTCCTCTTTCTGCAGATCCAGCAGCATATGGAAATCGGGTTCGTTCACCCCGGTCAGATACCAGAAATTGGAGTCCTGCCGAAAGGGAAACTCGAAATCCGTATCGTGGCGGTACATTATTTCCGCTCCTTTCAGGTAGACGAGACTGTGTTGTCCGTCTTCAAATAAAGAGAATAGTTTTTTACGATGTAATGCATGCATAAGGCGATCGACCGATCTATAGTTAATTGAAAATTATTATGTATTAAAAAACCATCGGGCTATCCGCGATGAAAGTTTGCGAAATCGATCCACGGAAAGCTTGTTAATTTCGAGGGACAACTGATCTTCGGCGTTGTATTCCCCGATTTGTCCGGAGGTATATACAAACATATTGGGCTCTTGATTGTCAAAAAGCAAATTAAGGTTTATATCGATGAACCCAATATTTTCTTTTTCCCGATTGACAATGCACGCCAGGTGCGAGGTGTTTTTTTGGGATGCGATGAAGGCGATGGCAGTGCGTATCCTGGGTTGTTTCTCTATCTCCTCAACATAATAGTAGTGATCCAGTACAAGGGGATCGGGATGCCGGCTAAAGGAGAGAAAAGTGATAGAGGGGTCGCTCTGTTCGTTGTGGACCCAAAAATGATCGATGACCGGAGCGAGGAGGGCTTGCAGCTCCGGCGGCGATTGCTTTCCCATGAATCCCCGACCCACCCAATAGTCGGTGGCTTTTGATCGAACGGAATCGAGCGTGAAAGAGGAGGGGGGTTTGTCGAGGGCGGTGGCCTGTTCTTGTTGAAGATTGTACCAGAGGTCGGTATACCCGTTGCTCAGAAGGATCAGGGGCGCTTGAATTTTTCGATTGTAGAGGGCGATTTGCCGGGCGGCCTTCTCGGAAATAGGGATGTGTTCTGCCTTGCACTCCACCAGGAGGGCCGGGTTAAAATCGGTGTTATAGCAAACGATGTCCGTTCGATGAGCGGTGTCTTCGGTGGATAAATGAACGGCGGCCTCGGTGGAAATGCGGGATTTTGGGAAGAGCGACTCATACATAAAACAATTCAGCAGCCGCTGCCGTACGCGCTCTTCAGGCTGGATTTTGAGGGACTGACTCCTAACCGGGTCCCACAACATTTTTTTATCCCCCCGATATACCAGATGAGGATAGTGTAAGCGCGCCAGGCTTTGGAACATAAAAACAGTGAATTATGAGTACACCCGCTGTACGTGTCTGATTAACGGGGATTTGTCGGGATCATCACAAGTTTATTGTTATCTAAGTCGGAAGCCGGAAGCCGGAGGCCGGAAGGCTATTCCGATAGGTAACACCGGGGTGTATATACACCATGCCGTAACTTGCTCGAATAGCCTTCCGCCTTCCGGCATCCGCCTTCCGGCTTCCGACTTATATTATACCATCAACTGTTGGTGGCAACCTGTTCATGAACCTTTTCCTTGTCGATCTGTTTGTTAATCCAGAACTGCTGGAGAATCGACAGAGCATTGAAGAACAAGTAGTAGAGGCTGAGTCCGGCCGCAAAGTTATTGAACACAAATAGCAGTATGAACGGAAGAATGTACTGGAATGATTTCATGGACGGCCCTCCTGCGCCACCTCCGCCCCCGGTGGCTCCTCCCGTCATCTGGGTTTGCACGGCCATACTTGCACTCATCAATACTACGAAACCTCCAAGATGGTCTCCCAGGAATGGGACGCTGAAAGGGAGATTGATGAGCATATCCGGGGCTGACAGGTCATCGACCCACAGGAACGATTTTTGGCGAATGAGTATGGAATTCTGGAAAAAGCGATATAAGGTTATGAGGACCGGAAACTGTAACAGGGTCGGCAGACATCCTCCCAGGGGGTTGACATCGGCCTTTTTGTACAGCTTCATCGTTTCTTTTTGCTGTTTCTGGGGGTTGTCCTTGTATTTCTCCTGTATTTCTTTCAATTCAGGCTGGAGTTCCCGCATCGCCGCCATACTCTTGAAACTTTTCTTGGTCAGCGGATAAAGTACGCCTTTTATGGCGATGGCAAACAGGATGATGTCCAGTCCGTAATTACCGAGGTAGCCGCTGACAAAGGAGAAAAATGGTATGATAATATAGCGAACGAGGGGGTCGGAGAACCAGTTGATCCCCCAGAAGCCCACGTTGACCATGTCGTAGGCATGGCCGTCATAGTGTTTTAGTTCCTGGTATTGTAGCGGACCGATAAACAGTTGATATCCGATTTGCCTGTCGTCCGTAATTTTTGAGCGAATCGTGGTACTGTAGTGATGCTCGGTCGTGGCCTGATCGATTTGGCCGGAAACTTCTCCGGTAAGCCGTGCGCCCTCGGTGGGGGTAGTGGGCTTTACCATCTGGGTGAAGAATTTGTTGCGGGACGATACCCAGCGTACGCTGCCGTTGAAGTTTTTTTCCGACCGGCCGGCTTCATCCTGTTTGAACCGTTCCATTTCTCCGCCCATGAAGACGTAGCTGGAGACCGACTGATTTTCCTGGCTTTTATTTTTTTCCGTAAGATTAAGGGGAGGATCCCAGGTAAAGTCGATGCTGCCGCCGGCAATCTGTTCGGTAAGGTTGTCGAGATCGATATCCAGGTCAATACGATACGTATCGCCGTAAAAGGTATAGGTGTAGGTTAACGTCTGGCCGTTTTCCAGTTCCAGGTTATAAGTCAGGGTTTTATTTTCATTCTCTCCGATACGAAGATAATCGGTTGACCCTTGCTGATTAAACAGAATCCGCGAGGTTTCGACATTCATGTTGTCTCTTGTAAGAAAACCAAGAGAATAGGCAGATCGTACGGTGTCTTTAATGAGCTGTACGGGCTCGTCGTCCCACCGCGTAAATTGTTTGAGTACGATTTGATTAGGTCCCGCCCCCAGGTTGGTGAATTCGCTTCGGTATAAGGGGGTTTCGACGGTAACCAGGCTGGTGTCTTTCGCCTGGGCCCCGGCAAACGGTTCGGGAATGGGAGCGGATTCTTCCGGCTCCTCTTCCACGGATTGCTGTTTGGGCGTTTGAGGTTCGGCAGGCGTTTGAGTTGAAGGTTGACCGGTATCAGCCTGCGCGGCGGCAATACTGTCTTGCCTGGCTTGTTCCGCCTGGCGCTGTTGCAATTCTTCCTGGCTGGGGGCCATGAAATAAAACCAGGCTAGCATGATGAAAAATATCAGAATAAGGCCCGTTGCCGTATTACGATCCAATGGTACTCCTTAATTAGTTTTTAAACGTTTGTGGTTGGTTTTAGTTGATTCGGGAACCGGGTCGTGCCCCCCTTTACTCCAGGGATGACAAGAGAAGATGCGGCGGACAGATAAAGTCATGCCTCTGAAAATGCCATGCTTTTTAAATGCTTCAATGGCATAATGACTGCAAGTGGGGGTATAACGGCAGCTTCGCGAAGTATGAGGAGAGATTACGAGCTGATAAAGACGAATAAGAGCAATAAATACATGTCGCATGATTCAGTCTACTAATCTCGAGGAATCGATAAAATGATAGGTCTTATCTAGCAAATAATTTACGTCATCGTTTACCCGCTCATAATCAAGATCCAGGATCCGGGCCGAAAAAGCACCGTGAAATCCGGCGTTACCAGCATGCACCCGTTCGCACAGATAACGCTGTTTTTTGCGATAGGCTTCCCGCATCAGACGTTTTGCGTTGTTTCTGTAGGCGGCCTTTCCCAGAGTTGTTTTTACAATAAAACCTGCCTGGCAGCCTTTATCAGGTTGATCCGGAAAGAGTAGAAACCGGAAATTCAGGAAGCGGGCGTGATAGATTGTAACGCCGTTTCCCTGGAATAGCCGATTAAAATTCTCTCGTCCACGTAAAATTCGGCTTTTCGGTAAACGCTGATCATCGCTGCAGGAAAGAGAAGCCATCGCATTATTTAGGCCCGCGTTCGTCGCTGACGGTAGAACGCTTGCGTCCTTTCTTGCGGCGCCTTTTGAGAACTTTTTTCCCGTTTTTCGAGCGGTTGCGTTTACGAAATCCGTGTTTGTTCTTACGCTTTTTCTTGCTCGGTTGATAGGTACGCTTCATAAATTAAATCGCACTTTTTCATTTGCGGTGTCAATTTTTGCAGACTCACAATTTAATAAACAAAAACGTAAAATAAGAATCATAATTGTTTAATGGGTGTGATAGAGCCCTTTGAAAAAAGCGGGGAGGGCGCGGGAGGGAGGGAAAGTAAGCTGAAATGTGATGTTCAGGTATCCGAGTTAAAAACACCGTCTTTTAGTGATTACACGTTTCAGCCATAAGGCTTAACATCCCATTTTCTACAGAGGCCTCCCCGCTTTTTTCAAAGGGCTCTGACATATTGATAATCGTCCGCTTGTTGATTTGCTCGGATTAAAATAGGGTACCAGTCATGTTTTAAAGAGGACTGTTTCCGTTGATCCAGAAAGGGAGGATGTCAAGGGAGGTAGAGTTGGGAGCGCTTAATTTCGCAGCAAGTTGAGCTTCACTGAATTTTCCGCAGGTCTTTGTGAAATAGCTGCAGAATCTTAGCTTGTGGTAATAACTGTTGATTTTAGACGTGTAGAGGAAGCTGTCAATGCTGGAAAATCTGTGAGAAATCCGGGCTTAATTCGGGTCAACTCGGATATTTTTTTAATATTTATAATAATTGTTGTAGGCTAATTCGGGCGTGCATTCGTTAGGAATTTGCTAATTTATATAGAGATCTTTGAAAAACCGGTGCGCACCGGTTTTTCAAAGATCTCATAAAAACTTTTAAAATCAAGCACGTAATTTAGCCGCCTATTATGTTAGAACATGTGACTAAAATTCTGGGTAAAATTTTCGGCTCGAAAAGCGAGAAGGAATTGAAGAAGTTATGGCCGATCGTTGAGGAGATCAACGAAAGAGCCGAAGAGATGCAGTCGCTTTCGGATGATGAGTTAAAGGGTAAAACCGAAGAGTTCAAGCAGGAGATTAACGAAGCCACGGCCGATGTGGACCGGCGGATCGAGGAGTTGAATAACCGGTTGGAGAATGAGGATTTAACGATTGATGAGCGGCGCGACTTTGCAGAGGATCTCGGAGATTTACAGGATGAATGGAGCGAGACGGTCGAGGAGAAGCTGGACGAGTTGATGGTGGAGGCTTTTGCCGTACTCAAGGATACGTGTCGTCGCTTCGTCGGCGAAACCTGGACGGCGGCGGGCCATGATATTGAGTGGCATATGATACCCTACGATGTCCAGCTTATAGGAGCCATTGTGCTGCACCAGGGACGTATAGCGGAAATGAAAACCGGTGAGGGTAAAACGCTGGCCGCTATTTTTCCGGCTTATCTGAATGCGTTGGCGGGCGAGGGAGTGCATATTGTGACCGTTAACGATTACCTGGCCAAGCGGGATGCTGAATGGAATGAGCCGCTTTTCAATTTCCACGGACTTACCGTCGATTGTGTGGATAAGTATCAACCGAATTCCAAGCAACGGCGCGAGGCTTATCAGGCGGATATTACGTATGGTACGAATAATGAGTTCGGCTTTGACTATCTGCGTGACAATATGGTGATCAACAAGGAACAAATGGTACAGCGCGGTCACCATTTTGCCATCATTGACGAGGTGGACTCCATTTTAATTGACGAGGCCCGGACGCCGCTGATCATTTCCGGTCCGGTGCCCCAAGATACCCAATCCCACAAATACGAAGAAATGAAGCCGCGGGTTAAGTCGCTCGTGGACGCCCAAAAGCAGCTGGTTGCAAAAATTGCCAAAGAGGCTGAGGAATACCTGGAAGAGGGGAACGAAGAGAAGGGAGGGCTGGCCTTGCTGCGTTGCCAGCACGGTTTTCCCAAGAATCGCCGTTTCCGCAAGTTGATGCAGGATCCCACCCATCAGAAGATCATGCAGCAGACGGAGAATTACTACCTGCAGGATAATGCGAAGCACATGCATATCGTCGATGAAGAGCTGTATTATGCTGTCGACCATAAATCAAATACCATCGAGCTGCAAGAGAAGGGACGGGAGTTCATTACGAAAGAAAATGAGGATGAAGAGTTTTTCGTCATTCCGGACCTCGGTACGCAGACGTCCGAGATTGAAGAACAGATAGAGGAAGAGAAAAATCAACGAATCAAGGAGATCAAACAGAACGATAAGTTCAGCGAAGAGTATAAAGAGAAGAAAATAAAGGAAGTGGAGCAGGAACTCGAGCAAGAGCGGGAGAAACAGTATAACGAACTGCATCGCCTTTTTGCAGAGAAAAGTGACCGCATCCATACGGTGAATCAGCTGTTGAAGGCCTATACCCTGTTTGAACGAGAAGATGAATACATTGTGCAGGACGGAAAGGTTCAGATTGTTGACGAGCATACGGGTCGTGTTATGCACGGACGCCGGTATTCCGACGGACTCCACCAGGCCCTCGAGGCTAAAGAGGATGTCAAAGTGGAGCAGGCAACCCAGACGTATGCGACCATCACCCTCCAGAACTATTTTCGCAAGTATCATAAACTGTCCGGCATGACCGGTACGGCGGCGACGGAGGAAGGTGAGTTCAGTGAAATATATGATCTGGATGTAGTCGTTATTCCGACGAATGAGCCGGTTATTCGAGACGACAAAGAAGACCTGGTGTTCCGGACCAAGCGGGAGAAGTACAATGCAGTTATTGAGAAGATCAAGAAGTATCATGAGCGTAAACAACCGGTGTTGGTCGGTACCACAAGTGTCGATGTATCGGAGACGATCAGCCGCATGCTCAAACGACAGGGCGTGCCCCATAACGTCTTGAACGCCAAACATCACAAGAAGGAAAGCGAGATTGTTACGAATGCGGGGCAACCCGGTTCGGTGACGGTGGCTACGAACATGGCCGGTCGCGGGACCGATATTAAGCTGGCGCCCGGCGTCAGGGAAAAAGGCGGATTGGCGATTCTCGGAACAGAGCGACATGAGTCGCGCCGCGTGGACTTGCAGCTCCGGGGTCGTGCCGGCCGACAGGGAGATCCCGGAGAGTCACAGTTTTTCGTCTCCCTCGAAGACGATTTGATGCAGCTGTTCGGTTCGGATCGCGTGGCCAGTGTGATGGATCGGCTGAATTTTGAAGAGGGCGAGGTAATTCAGCACTCCTGGATTACGAAATCGCTCGAGCGCGCCCAGCAGAAAGTCGAGCAGAATAACTTCAGCATTCGTAAGCGTCAGCTTGAATACGATGACGTGCTCAACAATCAAAGAGAAGTTATTTACAAGCGGCGCGAACATGCCCTGTCGGGCGAGCAGCTCAAAGCCGATATTTTTGATATGTTGGCGGATCTCGTTGAAAAAACCGTCGATGAACAGTTTGCCGAAGGGGATTTCGAGGGACTCCGCGAAAAGATTATGCGCTATCTGGCGGTCGATATCGAGTTGGAAAGCCATGAAATCGCCGAAATGGGTGAGGATCTGGTTATTGATCACATTATCGAACGGGCCTATGAAGTTTACGACAAGAAAGAAGATCTGATTGCAGAACCCCTCTATGACGTATTGCAGCAGATTGATCAGACGGACGAGGAGAATAAACCGGAAAAGATTCAGATTACCTTTACCGACGGTATCCGGCGGCTTCCGGTAATCGTAGACGTTCAAAAAGCGCTGAATAATGAAGGTCACGAGGTCGCTCGAGCCCTGGAGCGAACGGCGGTGCTCAAAACGATCGATGACAAGTGGATGGAGCACCTCCGGGAACTGGATGCCGTTAAAGAGGGAATCGGACTGCGTTCATTCGGACAGAAAGATCCGCTGCTGGAATACAAGCGGGAAGCGTTTGAAATGTTTAAGCAATTGCTGGACGAAATCAACCAGGAGGCGACTTCCCTGATCTGGAAAGCCGTACCCGAAAGCCAGGACGAAAGTCAGCTGCAGGAGGCCCGAGAAGTTGCCCAGAGCAAAGCCAACCTGGACAAAATGAAAACACAGCATGAAGATACAACCAACATGGGCTTTGAGCTTGCCGGCCAGGAAGAGGGCGGTCAGCAGCAACAGGCACAGGCAGCGCAGGGCGGCGGTGACCAAAAACAACAGCCGGTCACCGTGGAAGACGAGCCCGGCCGCAACGATCCGTGCCCCTGCGGATCCGGAAAAAAATACAAGCACTGCCACGGGCGGTAATCTTGTAAGAATCCGAGGTTCGAGAGGGACTCCTTCAAACTGGATACAATACGTTCCGGTAAAGTGGGGACAGTCGGAGTGGGGCTTGCTTGGTAATATCTCTTTGATTATCATAAATTCCGTTAATCTATTGTCTGGGAGTCCGACAGACTCCCGGTGAAGTAATCGGTCAGCTTTAATCAAAATAGTAGACTAATGGCAGAGCATACGGCGGAAGCAGAAGGAAAGGGGGTTATGGACTTTTTTGGTCATCCCAGGGGTTTATCCACGCTCTTCTTCACAGAATTGTGGGAGCGATTCAGTTATTACGGGATGCGGGCGCTGCTGGTATTGTATATGACGGCAGCCCATACGACGGCCAATCCGGGACTTGATTTCAGCACCGGCAAGGCCACGGCCGTGTATGGCCTCTATACCTTTTTTGTTTATGTGTTGTCGCTGCCCGGAGGATGGGTAGCCGATAATATTTGGGGACAGCGACGAACCGTTTTTGTCGGCGGGTGTATTATTGCAGCCGGACACTTCAGTATGGCGCTGCCGATGTTTGGCCTGCCGGAAGTTCCCCTGTTTTATACCGGCCTGGCCCTGATTGTGGTCGGTACCGGATTGTTGAAACCCAATGTCAGCGCCATGGTCGGCGATTTGTATCCCGAGGGCGGAGCTCGCCGGGATGCCGGTTTTTCCGTGTTTTATATGGGCATTAACCTGGGGGCTATCCTGGGACCCACGCTCTGCAGCGTGATCGGGGAAGGTTATAACTGGCACTGGGGCTTTTCACTCGCCGGATTTGGAATGCTCTTCGGACTCATTAGTTATCAGATGGGATATCGGTACTTGCGGGGAGCCGGTGAATTGGAGGTCAAGGATCACGAAAAGCTGAAAAAGAAGAAGAGAAACTTCTATTCTATAACCGGTTTAGTCGTGGCGTTGTTCGCGGCGTTTACCTTGTTATTCAATTATGGATTTTTCGGGATCACCCTTCAGCAAGTGGCCGGGGGACTCGGGTACGCGGCGGTCGCCATCACCCTGTTATTCTTCGTTTATATCATTTTCTTCGGGGGACACACCCGGGAGGAGCAAAAGAAACTGGGCGTGATTTTGTGGCTGTTTATCCTGGCTTCCCTGTTCTGGTCCGGTTTCGAGCAGGCGGGTTCGTCTCTGAATCTTTTTGCCAAAGAGCTCACCGATCGCGTTTTCGGACCCTACGGATTACTTGAGCAAATTGGTCCCTGGGTGCCGGTCCTGTTGTTGGGACTGCCGATTGGTTATGTGAACTACCGTCAATTCAAACGTGAAGATCTATGGTGGGTAGGCAAAGCGGGAATTGGGGTGTTTTCGCTCCTGATATTGGGTTTTGGTGGATATCTGTCGTATAACATGGTAAGTGAATGGACGATGCCGGCCAGTATGCTCCAGAATATTAATCCCACCTTTATTGTACTGATGGCGCCGGTATTCGGCTGGCTGTGGACCTGGTTGGCGCAGCGTAATGCCAATCCCTCCATTCCCGTTAAATTTGCACTGGGTCTGTTCGGACTTGCCGCCGGATTCTTCGTGATTTCTTGGGGAGCCGCTAATGCCAGTGCCGCGAGTACCGTCACCCCCGTTTGGCTCATCGTAACCTATTTCCTCCACACGGCGGGCGAGCTGTGCCTGTCGCCGGTGGGTCTGTCTTCGATGACCAAGCTGGCTCCGAAAAGTCGCGTGGGACAGATGATGGGTATCTGGTTTGTAGCTACCGCCCTGGGCAATCTGTTCGCCGGTCTCGTTGCCGGCCAGCTGGAAACGCAGGCTCCCGACACGCTCTTCTGGACGGTCGCCATGATTATCGGCGGCGGCGGTATCGTTGCGCTCCTGCTTGCTCCGCCGGTCAAGCGTCTGATGGGTGACGTGGAGTAGGGTCTTTCAGCGCCTTTTGAAAAATCCGGGGAGGTCCCGACAGTTGTCGGGACAGAGAAATTCGGCGGGTCGTTGCTCTGCAAGGGATACAACCAACATTACGGCATGTAGCGAATATACTTTTTTAGCCTTTAAGCCGAACAACTCAAGTGCTTCAGAGCCCTCCCCGGATTTTTCAAAAGGCGCTGAAATTGATAAGGTACACGCAAGAAATAGAAGCAGTTGCCGGATCGTTAGTAAAGCTGTCTCATCGTTGATAGGTGAGGCAGCTTTTTTAATGGAAAATCATCCTCGTCCATTGCTACCTGAAATGTATCGATGGACAAAAACTTGAATCGTGTGGAGGTGTACACCTGTGAGTAACGGTAATGGAAAGAAGGAACAATCCGCTATTACGGAAAAAGACGCCATCGCCGCCATTTCAACGCCGATTGGTGAGGGCGGTATTGCCGTCATCCGGGTTTCAGGGAAAAATGCAATGCAGAAGGTCGACCGGGTATTCAGGGGACCCACCCTTGTGGATCAAACCTCCCATACGGTCCACTACGGAAAAATCGTGACGAAAGATGATCGGGTTATCGATGAAGTGATGGCCACGGTGTTTAAGAATCCGCGTTCCTACACCGGCGAGGATACCGTTGAGATATCGTGTCACGGCGGAGTCCTGGTTACCCAGTCGGTGCTGGAGACCGTGTTGTCGGCTGATATCCGATCTGCCGAGCCGGGGGAGTTTACCGAGCGCGCTTTCCTGAACGGCAAAATGGAACTCTCGCAGGCCGAGGCGGTAGCCGATTTAATCCACGCCAAGAGCCGCAAGGCCGTGGATGCGGCGCACCAGCAACTCGAGGGCGACCTGGGAGCATATATCGAGCAGTTTCGCCAGAATATTATTGACGCAAAGGCGATGGTGGAACTGGAACTCGATTTTATCGAAGAGGATGTCGAGTTTGCCGATTATGAGGAGCTGGAAAAACTGTTGACCGATCTCGATGAGGAAATCGAGCAGTTATTGGATACGTATGAAACGGGTCGACTCGTAAAACATGGAGTCCGGACCGTATTTATCGGTCAGCCGAATGCGGGAAAATCAACCCTGTTGAATACCCTCGTCGGCAAGGACCGGGCGATTGTAACGGAGATTGCCGGGACCACGAGAGACACGATTGAGGCCGACTGGAGTTACGAGGGACTCCTGTTTCAGTTGACGGATACGGCCGGAATTCGCGATACGGATGATACGATAGAGGCGGAGGGCGTAAAACGGTCGCAGGAAGCCCTCGAAAAAGCGGATGTCGTCGTGTATTTGAAAGATCTTTCCAGGCCGCTCGATCAGGAGGAACGAGAGGAGATCGGTCAGTATCAAAAGCGGTCGGGCGATACGCCGTTTGTGCTGGTGGGGACCAAAAATGACATTGCCGATTCGGAGGAAGAGGAGCGCATGGAATACGATTTAAAGATTTCAGCACTTGAAGGGGAACGGATCGAGGATTTCAAAAAGCTCTTGAAAGAGCGAGCTCTGGAGAACAAGCATTATGATGCGTCCAGCCTGCTGGTGACCTCCAGCCGGCACCGCGACGCTCTTCAGAAGGCCCAGGAACACGTGCAGAGTGCGCTCCAGGCGCTGCATGGGGGTATGACCGGTGATTTCCTTTCCATCGATCTGAGGGGCGCCCTGAACGAGTTGGGGACCATTACCGGGGAGATATCCAATGAAGACGTACTCGACAGCATCTTTTCCCGGTTTTGCATCGGGAAGTGAAACGGAAGAGATAAACTGGGACCAACCTCCATCTCACTATTCGATTCACTTAGTCCGGATTTCACTTCGTGAGAATCGCTCCGCTCGGTACGCTGTCGTTCGATGCACTTCGTGAGTGAAACTTCACTCTGAGCGCTAAAGCGGGAATGGCATTACTTCGTACCTACCAAGAAATTCGGATTAGGCCTTTAATAACTTTTATAAAACTCCGGCTAAAGATGTATTCCGGCACTGACTGCCAGATTACGGATTGCCGCCCCCATCATCGCCGCCGCCGTCTTGATCAGCGGGTGGTTGGGCCGGTGGTTGCTGCTGTTGAGGGGTGGGAGCCTGCTGTTGTTGCTGTTGGGGAACAGCGGGCTGAGTTTGAACGGGGCCCTGCGTGTTGGTTGGCTGCGGGCCGCTCGCGTTTTGTTGTACGGCACTCTCATTCGGCTGATCCGAATAGATAAAGAAGTTTGCCAATACGCAAAGCACCAGAAAGGCAGTTCCCAATACGGTGGTTGACTTGGACAGCAAGTCGGCCGTACGACGCGCTCCCATCGGAGTGCCGCCTAAACCGCTGCTGGCTGCCAATCCACCAGCTAAACCTTGTCCCTGGCCACTTTGCAGCAATACTACGATAGTAAGCAGGATGCAAATAAGAACAATGATGCCGACGATAATCGAATAGATCATATCAAATTAAGATGAGGTTACAAAAACTAGACTCGTAAGATAGTTGTTATCAGTCGATTATTCAATTTATTACGGAGATTATAACAGCTTTTCCGTTGAATGCCTTTTTTCTTAGGTTAAGGACAGCCGACAATACGAGGCAAAACCCAGTGAAATCCCATGTCTATAAAGGATATCATACAGCAACTTACGGATACCATACGCACCTCCCAGGCTACGTACCAGTTAACGTTGACGCTGGGTGTTATAGTATGCTTGTGGATCATTCGGCTCATTGCACTTCGCATCGTCAGTAAAAACGTGGACGATGCCGGCGCCCAGTATAAATGGCGGAAGAATTTGACGTATATCGTCGGATTTATCGGAGTTTTCTGGGTGGGCAGTATCTGGTTCAAGGGTTTCGAATCGGTGGCGACCTTTTTGGGATTGTTGACGGCAGGTCTCGCCATTGCCCTGAGAAATCCGATATCGGACTTTGCGGGATGGCTCTTTTTGATGTGGAGGCGCCCCTTTTATATAGGCGATCGTATTCAGATTGGTGATGTCAAGGGGGATGTTATCGATCTCAGAATATTCAAGTTTACCGTGCTCGAAATAGGGAATTGGGTGTATGCGGATCAAAGTACGGGCCGGGTTATACATGTCCCCAATCATACAATATTTAACGATTCGATCGCCAATTATACGCGGGATTTCCAGTTCATCTGGAATGAAATTCCCGTCATGGTGACGTTCGAAAGCAATTGGCAAAAGGCCAAGAAGATTCTCCAGGAAGTGGCCGAGAATCATCAGCAGGAGATCCAGGATAAAGCGGAAAACCAGATTAGGCGAGCGGCCAAATCGTATTTGATTTATTACAGGAATCTTACGCCCATTGTGTATACCGATGTAGCCGATAGTGGTGTTACATTGACGATTAGGCATTTAACCGATCCGCGGCGGCGCAGAAGTTCCCAGCAGGGAATTTTGGAGGAAGTGTTGCAGGCTTTCAGTGAGGCGCCTGATATCGATTTGGCCTATCCCACGGTGCGCTATTACGATAATCAAAGAGAAGGTAAAAATCCCGGTTCAACAGATGCGTCTACTTCGGGATAGGCTGAATCAGTTCCGGTTTGTCGTTTTGGGGTTTGTTGACTTCGTCGGTGACCCGGTAGGTGGCCATGTGAGTAATTTCGTCATAGGGTTGCAGCAGTCCCTGCAGTCGGTCAAGATCCTCTTGCCCGGGGTCCAGCCACGTTTCGTAATCCTGTTTTTTCAAAATAACCGGCATGCGATTGTGCAGGGGCTGAACGAGGGCATTGGCTTCGGTTGTGATGATCGTATAGGAATAGACTTCTTTCTGATTTTTGGGCGCCCAGCGCTCGAACAAGCCCGCAAATCCGATCAACTCTTCCGACAGCAATCGTATGTAGAAAGGCTGTTTTTTCTGTTCCTCGGTCTTCCACTCGTAAAATCCGTTTGCCGGGACAATGCAGCGGCGGTATTGGAACGGTTTTTTATAGGTTTTCTTCTCCTGGAGCGTTTCCGCCCGAGCGTTAATCATGTTATATCCCGTGTTTTCGTCGTCCGCCCACGGGGGAATCAGTCCCCACCGGTAGCCGGTGATCAGACGGTGACCGGCGTCACTGCGTACTATTACGGGATTTATGGTACCGGGAGCTATATTGTACCGGGATTCAAATAAATCTCCGCTGTTTTCCGTCTTGGCCTCAAAATGTTCTTCAATGTCCTCTTTGGGTGAGTGAAGGGTATATCTTCCACACATATTTTTACTATCCGTTTAAATAATGGTTATCCTTTTTCTTTGTTTAACTGTTGTAAAATCTTCTTTAAAATATGAATTTTTGGCATTTTCTATAATGCTTCAAAAGAAGTGGTTCACTCTCATGCTGTAAAATTCCCGGTGCCTGGTCTTGTACGGTTGATTCATCTACGGAAAAAAGATAAAAGGGTGGGACGTTTAATAACATGAAGCAGGATTCGTCGTTGATACTAAGTGAGCAATGCGTTATAAAGATGAAGTTCTTATATTGAGGATCAGCCTTGAAGATGGCTGACTGTTGAAAATTGTGTGAGTTTTGAAAATGGAATTTTGAAACTGAAAAAGTGTGGAATTTAGCTGTGAGTACATTGACATTTGAGAAGATAAGTATCGATGAAGCAATTGTTAAAGGATTGCAGGATGTCGGATATACGGAACCCACTCCTTTACAGAAGTCCGTAATACCTGTTGCACTGGAAAACCAGGATCTTATCGTGAAGGCGCGGTCAGGTATGGGGAAAAATGGTTCGTTTATCATTCCCGTACTCCAACGGTTGGCACGTTCGCCGGAGAAAAAAGGTACCCGCGCTCTGATATTGACGCCCGAGGTTGAGAGTGCACGGAAAATTGACGAGATGATCTGGGCCATCGGCTATCATGCGCAGATAGAAAGTGCCGTGGTGGATATGGAGGGTGATGAAGAGAAACAGACCACCGCTGTAAAAGAGGAGCCTCCCGTCGTGGTGGCCAACCCGGGACGGCTGGAGCGCATTCTTTCTGAAAACCGGCTGGTGTTCAAGAACATTGAAATTCTGGTCATCGACGAAGCCGATAAGATTGAAAAGATTGGAATCATATCCCAGGTGACTAAAATTCTGGAGCGTATAAGCGGAGAGCCCCAGACGCTGTTTTATTCGGCAGCATTTTCCGAAGACATCAAAAGCCTGGCTAAACGACCCGTAAAGGGCGAGGCGATTTATATCGGATTTGACGTTTTCAAAGATGTGGAAGAGCTTGATAAAGTGGAGAATATAGGCCTGGAGGGCGATAAAAAAGAAAACGGTCGCGGTAAAAAGCAGGAAGCGGGATCGGCGGATAAAAAGAAAAAGTCCCAGGAATCCTCATCGGAACAAAAGAAGAAAGCGGGAAAAGAGAATAAGTCCAGGGACCGGAAAGACCACGAAGAAGATGAGTCGCCCTCTTATTTGAAGCAGATCAAACAGGGATATATACATGTGCCGGGACGGGCCAAGATTTCGACTTTGATGACCCACCTGGAAAAATCCCCGGCGGATTCAACGGTTATCTTTACCGCCTCTAAACGAGGGACCGACCGCCTGTTTAAAGTGTTCCGGAAGAATAATAAAAACGTGACGAGCGTATTCGGCAAGTTGTCCAAACGCAAGAAAGATGAAAGGCTGGAAGGTTTCAGGGAAGGGAATTATAACTACCTGATCGTTGCAGATTTGAAGGCTGATGAATTGGGAGTTGGCAAGGTCAAGCAGGTTATAAATTATGATGTCCCCAATGAAGTCGCCGATTACGTGGATCATGCCGGTATAGTCAACACGGACGGCAAGGGACAGGTGGTCTCCCTGGTGTCAAAGCAGGATCAGAATGATATTGAGGAAATAAAGAAGAATGTATCTCCGTCACCCGAGGAATGGGATTTACCGGAGGAAGTGAAGGAGAAAAAAGATAAAAAGGAATCCGAAAAGAAAAAGAAAAACCGCAAGCAAAAGCGAAGATCTAAAAAGAAGCGTCCCCGCAGAGGGTCGGGTAAAGGCAAGAAGGGCAACCAGGATGATGGCCCGCAATTACCTCAACCCAGTTTTGAGAAACTCAGCGGGGGACGAAAAGGGCGTGAAGATAAAAAAGATGAAGAGTCGAAAGGCTTGATCGGCTTTGTTAAGAATCTCTTCAAATAAAAGTGGTTCCCGGAGATGAGGCCCTGATGCAGTGTGGACTGTGAGTTTTGAGCAATCAACCTAATTGGGTAGAAATTTCTGCCAGACTTCTGGTATTGAGATGCTCTTATTCCATTACGTGAGTGTAACGGGAGGCAGGAAGGGTTTGCCGGGCAAGATCGGTTTTCTTGAACTTCGTTTCATGGAAGAAACCGCCTGTTTAGGCCTGGGCTTCCACTTCGGCTCCCCGGGCGAACACATAATCCTTGATAGCACTGAATGCTTCGAGGGTCTGTTCGATGTGCTCATCCGTATGATTGGCGGTTGGGATAAGCCGTAACAGCACGGTGCCTTTCGGTACTACGGGATAAGCTACGCCGCTGACAAACACCCCGTGTTCTTCCCGCATTTTGCGCATAATATCGATGCAGAGATCCGTGCTGCCCTGGGTGAGAACGGGGGTCACCGGACTTTCAGAAGGGAGAACGTTATACCCGATATCTCGCAGTCCCTTTCGCAATTTAAGGGTGTTGTCCCAAAGTTGCTCGCGCCATTCGGGATGTTCCTCAATCAGTTTTAATCGTTCACGAGCCGAGTCGACAATGGGTAGTGGCAGGGACTTGGCAAAAATCTGACTGCGTACATTGGCCTTTAAAAATTCAACCACACGAGGTTCGGTAGCCACGAACGCCCCGATCAGGGCCACGGCCTTTGCAAAGGTTCCAAAATAAATATCGATTTCATCCTGAATGCCAAGATGCGTCCCGGTCCCCGAGCCGTCTTCGCCCATGGTACCAAAACCGTGCGCATCGTCTACCAGCAGGCGAAAATCGTATTTATCCTTGAGGGCTACGATCTCTCTCAGCTTGCCCAGATCGCCTGTCATGCCGTAAACGCCCTCGGTAACTACCAGGATCGAGGAATTGCTACCGGCATTGCGCTGAGCGCGTGCCAGTTGTTTTTCAAGGCTCTCAATGTCATTATGCTTGAAAACCGATTTATCCCCCATCGCCAGTTGCTTGCCGTCGACGATGCAGGCGTGACTCAATTCGTCGTAGATGAGAAAATCGTTGCGGTCAACCAGGGCATGAATAATGCTCATAATCCCCTGGTACCCGTAATTCAACAGAAAAGCGGAAGGCTTGTGCTCGAATTCGGCCAGTTCATCTTCCAGCGCTTCATGGGCGTCGGAATTACCGGTCATGAGTCGCGCACCCATGGGAGTGCTGTAGCCGTGGGTTCGGGCGGCCTCGGTATCAACATCTCTGATATGCGGATTGTTGGCAATACCGAGATAGTCATTTACGCTCCAGACCACTACCTCGTTACCGTTGAAACGCATGGTGGGTCCAATGGGACCTTCCAGCTTGGGATATGTATAGTAGCCGTACCCGTCGGAAGTATATTCGCCTAGAGGACCGGGTCGTCCTTCGAGCTTTTCAAAAAGATCCATGTGAATGAGAAATTCCCTGCTTTTCGTTAGTAAAAAACCGTTAGTGGGAGTCTGTCAAACTTTCCAGAAGGTGCTTTAAAAAAACTCTTTTTCGCTGTGATCCGGAAAATTCGACAGACTGCCAGACGGCTTCATATAGAATATGGAAAAAGTAAGCAAATTACTGATAAACTCAAAAGGAGCTGCCACAAGTGCTAAGAGGTGTTGCTGTTGCAACTAATTTGTATAAGAAAACGTAAATTGGTTCATTTTAATGGCTCCTTCGTTAAGTCTGCACGAAGATAACATATACTATGACAGCTTTCAATTGTCAGTTGTATAAAATTGCTGTGTTCCCGGCATAATAGGATTTTTGTTCCTATATTTTTTATTTATTGACTGTTTTTTGGAGAGGGTGGGAAGAATATGATTGTTGTTCTGTATACGGGGCTGGAAGAAGCAGAAAGGGTTGTCGGACGAGATCGGTTCACCCGAAACCCATGAATGTATTAACAGGAAGGCTACGTTTCATAATAGAACTGCCATGAAGGCGTTCTGATGAGCAGGTGTTGCGAACGTTACGTGATTATATTATAAAGTTAACACACACAGGAATGTTAAGTTAAATAAATTGGGTGCATAGCTGTTATGAACGTTTTTACCATTATTATTCTGGGGGCATTGCTGCTGGAGTTCGGGTTAAACCTGGCAGCGGACCTGTTGAATATCCGGCATCTGGATACGGATCTGCCTGATGAATTTTCTGATACGTATGATGAGGAAACCTATCGTCGATCCCAGCAATACACGATTACGAATACGAAATTTGGTCTGGTTACTTCCGCTTTTAACCTGGCGGTCGTGCTGGTTTTCTGGTTTGCCGGCGGATTCCAATACCTGGATCAATGGGTGCGTTCTCTGGAATTGGCTTCGTTGTGGGACGGGCTAATCTACATCGGACTGCTGGGCATTTTCCGTATGCTGCTTTCCCTCCCGTTTAGCATCTATTCCACTTTTGTAATCGAAGAGCGATTTGGATTTAACCAGACCACGCCCAAAACCTTTGTCATGGATACCCTGAAGGGCCTAGGACTGGGAATTGTGCTGGGAGGTCCCCTCCTGGCGGGCATTCTGGCTTTCTTTATGTATGGAGGGTCGTATGCCTGGATCTATGCGTGGGGAGTCGTTACGGCGTATACGCTGACGATGCAGTATATCGCCCCGAACTGGATCATGCCCCTGTTTAACAAGTTTGAGCCCCTGGAAGAGGGGGACCTGCGCGAGGCTATCGAAGATATGGCGGACAAAGCCAAATTCCCGTTGCAGGGCGTGTATGTAATGGACGGGTCCAAACGATCAAGCAAGTCGAACGCCTTTTTTACCGGGTTCGGAAAAAACAAGCGCATAGCGCTGTTTGATACGCTGATCGAAAAGCATGGTATTCGGGAACTGGTGGCTATCCTGGCCCATGAAATCGGTCATTATAAGAAAAAGCACATCCATAAAAACATGGTGCTCGGTATTTTGCAGACGGGCGTAATGTTTGGTTTGCTGTCGCTGTTCCTGGAAAGCAAGGGGCTGTTTGATGCGTTCTACGTTGAACAGATGTCCGTGTATGCCGGACTCATATTTTTTGGAATGCTGTACACGCCGATCGACATGATATTATCCTTCTTCATGCAGCTGCTGTCGCGCAAACACGAGTTCGAAGCGGATGCTTTTGCCGCCCGCTTGATCGAACATCCCGAAAACATGGTCCGGGCCCTGAAGCGCCTGTCAAAAGATAATTTGAGCAACCTGACTCCTCACCCGTTTTACGTCCGGTTAAACTATTCGCATCCGCCGGTATTGCAGCGCATAAAAGCTATTCGATCGTATAAATCGAGTCCCCGGGAACCGGCGGCCGGTGTCTGACAGACTGCTATCTTATATTAGATCTATATTTAAAGATAAGTACTTGAATATCAGGGACATAGCGTCACAAATCAATTTCTCTTGTGAGCTCAGAGCGAAGCGTCACCCACGAAGTGAAATCCGGGTTAGCCGAACAGCCAGTAACAGAAACCCACGGCGGCTATGATGCCGGCCAGATCCGCAATCAATCCGGCCTGGACGGCGTAGCTGGTCTTGCGGATGTTGACGGCTCCAAAGTAAACGGCCAGTACGTAAAAGGTGGTTTCGGTGGACCCGAACATGGTGGCGGCCATTTTAACCAGGATGGAATCCTCCCCGTAATTGTTAATCATATCGGCCAACACGCCCAGCGAGCCGCTGCCCGTCAGGGGACGGAACACGGCCATGGGAAGCACCTCGGCCGGGAAGCCGACCAGGCCCAGCACGGGGTCGAGCAGACTTATGAACCAGTCCATTGCCCCGCTGGCGCGAAACATGCCGATTGCAAACAAAATAGCCACCAGATAGGGAATAATACGGACTCCGATATCGAATCCCTCTTTGGCACCCTCTACGAATACCTCGTAAACCTTGACCTTTTTGATGAGTCCGTATAGCGGAAAGAGAACGATCAGGATCGGCAATATGAATACGGAAATGGTCTCAAGCATAAGTAGGCAGCGTTAAGAATTTGTTTTATTACGATGACGATAGGCCAGCCATTTGGCGGCAGCTATGCCCACCACCGTTGAGACGGAGGTGGCGAGGATAATGGCTATCATGATCTGGTTGACTTCGGTGCCCATCAGGGCCAGCAGGGTGACCGGCGGAAGCAGTTGAACGCTGGACGTGTTAATGGCCAGGAACATGCACATGGCATCGGTCGCTTTTTCGCGGTTTTCATTGAGCTTCTGCAATTCCTCCATCGCTTTTATGCCCAGCGGCGTGGCGGCGTTGCCCAAACCCAGTACGTTGGCGGCCAGGTTCAGGCTGATAGCTCCGTAGGCCGGGTGATCGCGGGGGATGTCTGGAAATAGAAACTTCAGGACCGGTTGAACGGCACGATTGAGTACCTGGATAAGTCCGCTCTTCTCGGCGATTTTCATCAAGCCCAGCCATAAAGCCATCAATCCGATCAGGCCGATCACCAGATCCACGGCGAATTCGGCCATATTGAAAGCCGCTTCCGTAATGGCCCTCATTTTGACGAATTTGACCTCGGGAAGCATGATTTGGGTTTCCCCGTTCCCGTAATTGGCCTGAACAATGGAAGCACGCAGGGTATCCTTGTTGTCGGACGATTGATTTTCAGCCACTTTTTGCCAGAGCGGGGGAAGCTGCGGATTAACCGGAATGATAAGCTCGGATTGCTGCCGGCTGGGTCGCCACGTGGCCCGGAAGGTGGTGTCGATGCCCGGAATCCGGTAAGAAACCGGTCGTTTCCTTTCGGGTTCCCGGTTGTCAGGGAAGTCGACCTGGATCGGTTTGGGAGTTCCGTTTTTATAAGTATTATTGATCAGATCATAACTGTCCTGAACCGTGGCAAACAGCAAGCTCAGTATAATGAGCCCGGCCCATATATAATTTAGCATCGGTCGGGATCTATTTTATTTATGTGCATTATTTATTAGGATAAAAGGTAACACCTCGATTATCCGTAAAGTCCGACAGCCTCTCATTAAGTATAGTAATTCGCAGGCATGAGTACATAAAAACTTGACGATTAATTTCTATATCCGAAAAATCCAAAAGCGGTAATTTATGAAACAGGAAACAATTGCGATACACAGCGGACTCGAACCCGAAGCGGCTCACCGGGATGTGGTTCCTCCCATCCATAAAAGTACGATCTTTGAACACGGCGGGGAGGACGCGTCCGGCAGTTGGACGTATACCCGCAACGGTAATCCGAACAGGCGGCAGTTGGAACAACAGTTGACGAACCTGGAAAACGGAGAGGATGCCGCCGCTTTTTCATCCGGCGTGGCCGCTACTTCGGCGGTGTTTCAGGCACTCGATCCCGGCGATCACGTTCTGGCGCCGAATGACGTGTATCACGGCACCCGCCAGCTGTTAAATGAGGTGATGGTCCGGTGGGGACTGGAGGTTGATTATGTGGATATGACCGATCTCGCGGCCATTGAGGACGGTATTAGGGAAAATACCCGGCTGTTGTGGGTGGAAACTCCATCCAACCCGATGCTGTTGATTACGGATATTGCCTCCGTATGTGAATTGGCGGGTGAAGGTGCGGCGGTGTGCGTGGACAACACCTGGCCCACGCCGGTAAATCAGCGTCCCCTGGAAATGGGAGCCGAACTCGTGGTCCATTCCACCACGAAATATCTCGGCGGACACAGTGATCTGCTGGGGGGTGCCGTGATCACGCGTGACCAAAACGAGCTTTTTAAACGCGTTCGGGATATTCAGGGTATAGCAGGGGCGGTGCCCTCGCCCTCTGATTGCTGGCTTCTTAGCCGGAGTATTCGCACGTTGCCCTATCGTGTGCGTGCACATAATGACAACGCACGGCAAATCGCCGGGTTTTTAGAAGAGCACGAACGGGTAAAGAAGGTGTATTATCCCGGTCTGTCTTCCCATGAGGGATACGAGCTGGTCGAGAAGCAAATGAAGGGAGCCGGCGGTATGATCTCTTTTTTAGTGGATGGGACAGAGGCGCACACCAGGGAAGTGGTGGAGAACAGCAAATTGATTACTCCGGCAACCAGTCTGGGGGGTGTGGAGTCCACCTGGGAACATCGGCTGAGCAGCGAAGGAGAGGATTCGCAGACTCCGGCTAATTTGATTCGGATCAGTGTGGGATTGGAACATCCATCGGATATCAAGGATGATTTGAGCCGCGCATTATCAATACTTACGTGACTCGCTTTCTTATCAAGGTCTCTCTACGGCCTTGCCAGTGCGAAAGAGGTGGAGTAGTTCTGCCTGTTTTGTTTGTTTGCAGATTGTTATTTTTAACTTATGTTACATATTTGCAGGCCGATAATGTTTGCTAGGAATCCGGCTTTTTTGCAGTAGATTTGTAAAAGTCCGACAGACTCCTGGTAAACTGAATCGGCGGCGGTTTATGCCGGCCGTTCCAATATGCGGCAACACGTAAGTTGCGGGTTCCGCATGCGGCTGCAGTTTGTAATCTTGTGGATGATGGTGGTTTGTAGTTTTTATAGTGTTCTAACAGCAGGGAAGCATCATACTCGAATAGCGCATGCAGTGACTTTATTTCGACTAAATGAAACTCTTTTCACAAAATATTTATAAAGCATAATGTCCAGAGTAGAAGTGGTTATGCCCAAGATGGGCGAGTCGGTTATGGAAGGAACCGTCATCGAATGGAATAAAAAAGTTGGTGACGAAGTGGAAGTGGATGAAACCCTTTTGGAAATTGCCACGGACAAAGTGGATTCGGAAGTTCCCTGCCCGGATGCGGGTATCCTGGTGGAGATTCTTGCCGAAGAGGGGGATACAGTGGAAGTGGGCGAGACGATCGCCGTGATTGAAACGGACAAGGATCAGGCTGATGCGTCCGCCGAAAGCCGGCAGGAAGCTGCTCCCGAGACAGAAAGCGGGGAACCGGAAGAAACCGAGGAAGAGCCCTCCGAAGAACCAGACGAAGAACCGGCTCCGGAACCCGAGCCGGTGGCTCAAGAGGCTGAAGAGCCTTCCGGGTCGACGACCTCTGAATCCGTACCCAAGGGAGATACGCCTCCACAGCGGCGTGGAAGTGACGGACGGTTTTTCTCGCCGTTGGTGCGATCCATCGCACGCGAAGAAGGAGTTTCACAGGAAGAGCTCGAAAGCATTGAAGGATCCGGCAAAGGCGGGCGCGTGTCGAAGAAGGATATCCTGGATTATATTGAGAAGCGGGATTCGGGTGAAATTAGTATTGAGGAGGACACGGAAGAACAACCCGAAGCGGTTACCGACGGACAGGCGGCCCGGGAAGCTCGAAAAGAGGAAGAGCGAGCAAAAGAAAAGGCCGACAAGGAATCGATCTCGGCCGGCGAATTGGACATTGATCGACCCGAGCAGGATGTTGAGGTTATCAAGATGGACCGTATGCGGAAGATGATTGCCGAGCACATGGTGCGTTCCAAGCAGACGGCCGCTCACGTCACCACGTTCGGCGAGGCGGATGTGACGAATCTCGTCAAATGGCGAGAAGCCAATAAAGAGGCCTTCAAAAAACGAACCGGGGTCAAGCTTACCTTCACGCCCCTGTTTCTGGAAGCGGTTATACAGGGCATACGCGAGTATCCGCTGATCAACAGTTCGGTGGATGGAGATGAGATACTGGTTAAAAAAGATATTAATTTTGGTCTGGCCGTCGCCCTCGGTGAAGGAGGAGAAGGAGGGCTGATCGTTCCGGTGATCAAAAAAGCCCAGGAGAAGAACCTGGAAGGATTGGCCAAGGCCGTCAAGGAATTGGGTAGAAAAGCCCGCAACAAGAATCTTGATCCCGACGATCTGGTTGACGGCACAATTACGCTGACCAATTACGGCAGTGTCGGCAACCTGATGGGAACCCCGATTATTAACCAGCCGCAAGTGGCTATACTGGGTACCGGGGCTATCCAGAAAAAACCGGTGGTCAAAGAAACCGATCAGGGCGATGTTATTGCCATCCGTCACATGATGTACCTGTCGCTTAGTTATGATCATCGCATTATCGACGGAGCCCACGGAGGCGCTTTCCTGAACCGGGTCAAAGAGCTTTTGGAAAATTTTGATCCGAACCGGGCGATTTAAGATAACACAGCACAAATATCGCAGCGTTTTTATCCTGAATGAAGAGAGGCTGTAGAAATGGTAACGCTCTCCCGCGGTGCACGGAAACTGTTGTTTGGTGGGCTGAAACGGTGTGTTACCCACGAAGCGAAATGTGAGCTAGAACCAACTTTACAATCTTGAAAGACACGGCCGACATATACGTAGAGCAGTCCGTAGAAGGAATCAGGGATGTGGTCAGCGAATGGAAAGCGGAGGGACATTCCATCGGTTTTGTGCCCACCATGGGAGCGTTGCACAATGGACATTTATCGCTGGTCCGACGGGCGATCGAGGAAGCGGATAAAGTAATTGTATCCATTTATGTAAATCCCACCCAGTTCGGTCCGGATGAAGACTACCAGGAATATCCCCGGCAATTGGAGGAGGATATCGATCAGTGCAGGGAAGAGGGCGTGGACGCGGTTTTTTGTCCCTCCGACGAAATGATGTATGAGGAGCGGGAGTATCTTTCTATTGGGATTGATGAACTGAATGAGACCATGTGCGGGGCCAGCAGGGAGGGACATTTTGAAGGAGTGTTACAGATTGTGAATAAATTGTTCAATATTCTTGAGCCGGATGTGGCGGTTTTCGGACAAAAGGACATTCAGCAGTATATATTGATTGAACGGATGGTGAAAGAGTTCAAGCATGATATCCGGCTGGTGCGGGGCGAGATTATTCGGGCGAATGACGGTCTGGCCGTAAGCAGCCGCAACCGGTATTTGTCGGACGAGCAACGCACGATAGCGCCGGGATTGTATCGCAGTCTGCGTTATTTGAAACAACAAGCCGGGAAGGATGTGGATAACTTGTCGCTCATGATCCGACATCAACGCGACGAGCTGGAGGCCAAGGGCTTTGAAATTGATTATCTGAATATATTTGATTATAAAACGTTACAGCCCGTGGAAAAGTTGGAATCCGGATATACTTATATACTGGCGGGTGCCGTTTATTTAGGGGAGACCCGGCTTATTGATAACGTGATATTACGAATATAGAAGTGATTCTGTTATGAAACTGACGATGTTTAAAGCGAAGTTACACCAGGTCAAGGTGACCGAGGCGAATTTGTTTTATGAAGGCAGTATTACGGTAGATCGTGAGCTGCTTGATAAAGCGGGTATCCTTCCTTACGAGAAAGTGCAGATCGTAAACATCAACAACGGCGAACGCCTGGAGACCTATACAATTCCCGGCGAAGAGGGCAGCCGGGGTTGCTGCCTGAATGGTGCCGCCGCACGGAAAACGCAGGTCGGAGATCGCATCATCATCATATCCTATGCGGAAATGACGCCGGAAGAAGCCCGGGATCATATGCCTCACGTGCTCGTGGTCGACGAGAATAACAATCCCAAAAAAACGCTGGAAGGATCCCACCCGAATACGGCCTACGATCTGAAAACCGGCATGATGGATAAGCCGGTTTAGATTTGAGAGCCGCGGCTCTCAAATCTAAACCTTGATCTGGCTTGGTAGTCTGGCCGGCTTTCACGAATCTACTGCATTCCGACTGAGGCGATTCCAACGAAGAGCACCGAATCTTAGCGCTTTTCGCGAAGTGCACCGAGCGAAGCGATTCCCACGTAGTGAAAAGGCCGATTTTGGGGTTTTTGACCCGTTTTTTCTTGCAGATCCTCGTTATTTTGCGTCAAAATCGGCTCTTACACTTATACGATCCGTAATAATACCGTATTGAACGTTTTCTTGCTCTCCTCACTAGTCGGACTTTCAGCTAAGGGGAAAATTTACTCGCCTTTCTTATTCCGAGTATTCAGGCAGCACTTCGAAAAACTTTGCTGATGTTTTGATGCCCCGGTGGAAATCTTTTTGGTGGAAGTTTTCATTGGGCGAGTGAATCGCGTTACTATCTAGTCCGAAGCCCATCAGAATCGATTCGGCATCGAGGATTTTCTTGAATTCGGCTATGATCGGTATGGTGCCGCCTTCCCGTTTGAGGAAGGGTTCTTTTTTGTATACCGATTCGAAAGCTTCGGCGGCGGCTTTGAGCCCGTAGAAGTCCGGGTCTGTCATGGCCGGGTATCCTCCGTGATGTTCCGTGATTTCCAGGGTTACGGTATCGGGGGCGATGTCTCGTATATGCTGCCGAAACCGGTCGGCAATTTTATGGGGGTCCTGGTCCGGTACGAGGCGCATACTAACTTTTGCACCGGCTTTGGCGGGCAGCACGGTTTTAGCTCCCTCTCCCTGGTAACCGCTCCACATGCCATTGACGTCGAGGGTGGGTCGGGCCGAGGAACGCTCGAGGGTTGTATATCCTTTTTCGCCTTTCAGCGCCTTGACCTGTAGTTCCTCTTTAAACTCTTCTTCGTCAAATGGCAGTTGTCGATAAGCCTCTCTTTCTTCGGGGGTCAAATCTTTAACGTTGTCGTAGAAGCCGGGTATCTGAATACGTCCCTCGTCATCTTTGAGCCGGGCGATGATTTCGCACAGTACATTGGCGGGATTATCGACGGCTCCGCCGTAAACGCCCGAGTGAAGATCGCGATTCGGACCGACGAGTTCGACTTCCATATAGATCATCCCGCGGAGTCCATAAGTAATGGAGGGGGTATCTTCGGCAAACATGGCGGTATCGGACACCAATACCATATCCGTTTCAAGCTGATCCCGGTGTTCTTCCAGAAACGGCGCCAGGTGCGGCGATCCTATTTCTTCTTCGCCTTCGATGACAAATTTGATATTAACCGGAAAATCTGTTCCCGATTTACGATAAGCCTCCAACGCTTTAACGTGGGTAAAAACCTGTCCCTTGTCGTCCGACGCTCCCCGCGCATAAATCTTGCCGTCGCGCACGGCGGGCTCGAACGGCGGAGTTTCCCACTCCTCCAGCGGATCGGGGGGCTGAACGTCGTAATGGCCGTAGACCAGGACGGTCGGTTGACCGGGGTTGGGCATATACTCGGCGTAGACCACCGGGTGACCGTCCGTTTCAATTTTCTCTACCCGGTCCATCTCCAGGCTTTCGAACTGTTCCACGAGAAAGTCGGCCGCCTTTTGGATATCTTCTTTGTGTTCGGAACTGGTACTGATGCTTGGAATACGCAGCAGTTCAAATAGTTCCTCTTCAAAATCGCTGCCGTGCTTGTCGATATAGGAAATAATGTCGGACATGGCGGATAATATAGGTTGAAATTAGGATCTAGTCGATTTCAGGTGTCGTCACCATTTGAAAGAGTATATCGAGAAAATCCGGGGCGGTCAGTCGTTCTGAGAAAATTTTTCGAACAGATCCCGATAAACGTTTTGAAAGCATGAATTTACTGGCAGCTAAAGATGAACTGGCAAAACCGCGAGAAAAAAATTTCAATCGAAAGAACGGCTGCCCGCCTCGGATTTTCCATGGTAATTTTGGGGAAATGTTTCAGGAAGTCAACAGGCGGTTACAGAATTTTGATGTTGCCTTTTTGGATCCATCCGTGCATCCCGTTGGGCAATCGTACGTAGTACCATTGTTTCGCGGTATCGCTTTTGTGGTGGTCGACGGTAAAGGTATAGCCCTCGTACGCTTTACTGATGGTCGTTCCATCGAGATCGGGCTGCTGCTTGACCACCGTTTCCTCGGTAGTCATGACGGCCCGGTCATATCGATAATCGACGTAGTTCATATAAAGGCTGAGGAGGATGATCAGGATCCCCACGGCGAACAGGATGCGCGATGACCAGTGAGCCGGTTGACTGAATCGCCTGAAGAACCAGGAATAAATAAGCGTGGATACCGCCAGCAATACCAGTAAAAAGCCGATGGTGAAGGTGCCTACGGCTCCCCAGCGGTTACTCAGCCAGTCGATAGCCCGGTCCCACGGCAATTTGGGCAGTATGGCCGACTGATTACTGAATTGCTCATTCACATAATTGAGAGCCTGCTTTGCCTGATCACGGGTGGAGGGGAAAGTTTGTGCCTTGAGAAAATAGTATTTGGCATTCCCGAGGGAGTCAAGCCGTGTGTAGGCGATTCCCATGTTCAGGAACAGGGGACCCGATACTTTCTTGTTTTGTTCAATGGTTTTATAGGTTTGAAGCGCTTCTTCGTAATACCCTTCCTGGAGTTTTTGATTGGCCTCGTCGAACATTACCTGAACCGTATCTGCGCTGAATCCGGGAATGGCCACCGCTGTCCATAGAAACGTTCCCACGAGGAAAAGATAGATTTTTGAATGGAATTTTCTTGATGAGGGCAGATGGTGGAAAAGAGCCAGGGAAAGGTGCCTTAAAATATTCATGTGATCGGCAATTCTGAAATCTAAAGTTTTTTCTTCAATTCTTTTATGGTTTGTTCCGTTTGCTCAATATCCCGGCGCATACCGCTGTCGTCGGGATTGGGAGCATACCGGATGGTGGCGCATTTATCAAGCATTTTTCGTACATCCTCGACAAGCTCGCGGGGCAGATCCAGGGACGACAATTTGCGAAGGTATTCCTGGTCCGATACGCCCGCTTCCGGAAGTCCCAGTTTGTCGCCGATATAGGCGGTCAACAGGTGATGAAGGGTACGGTAGACTTCCTTGACCTTGCCCTGTTGCCTCAGTGTTTTGACCGTATTAAGACGCTCTTTGGCATGGCTCCATGCTTGTTCCGAGCGGGCAAAATTTCGGTTGGTTCGGAGCTTTTCGCGGTACGAACGCTGCCAGTAGCCGATCAGAAGTAATAAGGGCGGGACTCCCAAAGCAGCCCAGAACCACCATTGATAGATAAGAAGGGTTTGATTCATATTTTGCCAGCGAACGGTGCCGGCGACAGGCTGAATGGGTAGGTTTCCGGGTTTGGAAGCTTGAGAGACGGCGGCACCGCGGGTTACCTCAATGTCGATAGAGGGTAAAAATTTCAGGTTGTAATCCCGGGTATCCGGATTAAAATACGCGACCTTAATTGAGGGAATCGTAAACGTACCGGTTTTACGCGGTATGAGAACGTCGGTGAACGTTTTTTCTCCTTTGATGGACTTTCCGTCTTTGTCGGTCGACGAGGATTCTTTCGGAGCATAGGTCTCAAAGCTGGCCGGCAATTCGTATTGGGGCTTGCTGATAAGCGGGATGTTTCCGCTGCCCTTGATGCGCGTGGTAAGTTCCACTGTTTGTCCGACCTGCGTTTCAGTGGTATTGATGGATCGGTTGATGGTGAAATTTCCCACGGCCCCGAGGTATCGGGCATCTTCGAGCGGCGGAAGCGAATCTACCTGCAGTTCGACGGCGGAGGTTTTTAGCTCTATCCGCTTTTGGCGGGAACCGAAAAAGCTGCTGAACGGGTCGCGGCCCGACGAGCGGGTCCGGACGGCCATGGCTATTTTATAGGGACTCAGGGTCAAGGTGCCGGATTTCGTGGGAAAGAGGGCGTATTCGATCAACTCGGCTTTTTTATAGCGTACGCCGTTGCGGATCACGGCTTCCGTTTCGGGTCGGTCCGTTTCAAGCTTTTCTTTCCAGAATCCCTCTGCTTTCCATCCGGTCACCGGCTGATAGGAGGTTACCTGTATGTCATCCCTGAAATATAAAACCGCGCTGGCGATAATCTGTTCGCCGGGGACCGGATTGCGGTTACTGACCTCCATCTCCAGAAAGATGCTCTCCTGGTTCCCTCCTGAACGTTGCTTGTCAGATCCGGACGAACTTCTGGTTCGTTTATTTACGGTCAGGGAGATGGGACCCGTCTGGCGTTTGGTACCGTCGATAACCACGGAAATGGGAGGGATAACGTGCGATCCGGGATCTTCCGCTACAATGTGATAGGTATAGGAGTAGGATACGCTGGTTTCCCCGTTGACAAACCGGTAGCTACGCGAGGTGGAAGGGGTGCTGCTGACGAGCCGGAAGCCTTGCATTTCCGGTAAAGAGGGACGGGAGACATTGTTAAAATTATCTCCACTTATTTCTATTGTAAGGGCAACCCGTTCGCCCACTTCGACCGTAGATTCAGAAACGCTGGATTCTACATTGACGTTGGGTTGGTCGCCTCCCTGCCCCCTGGTTGTATGGGGGAGTAAAAGACCAAATGACAGAATTAGAAACAGCAGGTAAAAATTACCAGTCCTTCTCATTGTTCGAATTATTCGACGAGGATTGTTTTTTTCTGAGTCGCTTGAGCAATAGATCCTTTTCTTCTTTGGAAAGCGCCTGGAGTATTTTTTGAGCTTCGGCCTTGCTCATCTTTTTAGGTTGTGCTTGCTGCTTTTGCTGGTCCTGTTTCTGCGATTTTTGCTGCTCCCCTTCCGAGGATTGACTCTGGTTTTGGTTTTGATCCTGTTGATCAGATTGGGACTGCTGATTTTGTTGTTGCTCTTGATTGTCCTGGTTCTGTTGCTGATTCTGTTTATTTTGTTGCTGGTTCTGATTGTTTTTTTGCTGGTCCTGCTGCTTGTTGTTCTTATTCTGCTGGTTTTGTTGATTTTTCTTCTTTTGCTGTTGTTTCTGCTGCTTTTTCGCGTATTCGTAATTGTGTTTTGCGTCGGGATCGTCAGGATTATGGCGCAGGGCCCGCCGGTAATGCTCAGCCGCCTTGTCCCACTTCTGCTGGGCAGCATACACATTCCCCATGTTATATTCGGCCCGGGACTTCAAAGCGGGTTTGTCCACCAGCGCCTTATACCGTTCATAAGCGCTGAGGGCTTCCTTGAATTTTTCCCGTTTGACCAGCGTGTTGGCCAGGTTAAACTGAAGCTTGGAGTTTTCGGGCTCGTTTTGCAGGGCTTTTCGGTAGAGCGTTTCAGCTTTCTCGTAATTGCCTTCTTCATAGGCATTATTAGCCTTGCGCGCATCGTTGATGTCGGCCGAAAGAAGCGACAGCGGAAGCAGGAATAAGATTGAATACTTAAAAAATGAATTCATACGATGCATATGCATGTTCGTCTTTGTTAACTATGTAATTGGTGCTCCAAATTGCTTTTACGATAGATAGCGTTGAGCAGCGGATACTCCATCTGTTCAATTCCACTGATATTGCATGTAACCCTGTATATCATTTCAATACTTACCACTTTTAACTCAAATTACCCTGGGAGTCTGTCGAACTTTTACAGATCTACTGCAAAAAAGCCGGGTTTGGGTACAATTTAACCGTTTTTCCAATTTCGCGATATCGAATATGCTACTTACGGATAACTAGAACGATAAGCAGCGTTTATAAATTGCCGACTTGCTGCATTCCAAAAAGTTTTTGCCACTCGCAGGTGCGAATATACAAATAGTATTGGAGCGGATACCACTTTAAACAGGAAAAGGAGAAAGGATGTGAATATACAACTCCTGCAAGTAGGAGTTGTATAAATTGTCCGTGTGGTTTCAGATGAAGCCGGTGATGATGGTCTGTTACATTTCTTCGGCAGCTGCTAGGGCTTCGTCATCCATTTTCATATTCGTGAAGATATTGGAAACGTCGTCGTTGTCATCCAGGTCATTCATAAGTTTGAGATTGGAAACAGCCGTTTCGTGATCCACTTCCACTTCCGTCAGGGGAATGCGGACCAGTTTGGCGTTTTTAATATCATATTCGGCATCCTCCAGGTTGGTACGGACCTCAAATAGTTCTTCCCGGGGGGTATATACCTCGAAAAAGCCGTCTTCTTCCTTGATATCTTCTGCTCCCGCGTCGATGGCTTCCAGCATGAAGTCTTCCTCGTCGAGCTCGTCCGATGGAATCTTGATCAAGCCTTTTTGTTCAAAAAGATAGTCCACCGACCCATCCGTGCCCAGGTTGCCCCCGTGATTGTTGAGGATGTAGCGGATATCCCCGACCGTGCGGTTATAGTTGTTGGTGGTCACCTCGATAAAGTAGGCGATTCCGCCGGGACCATACGCCTCATACGTCGCATCCTCATAGCGGCCCTCCCCCTCGTCGAGTTCGCCGGTTCCCTTTTTTATGGCCCGTTCGATATTGTCCTTGGGGACATTATCCTCTTTTGCGTTATCGATGGCCATACTCAGGCGGGGATTCGCGTCCGGATCGCCGCCTCCTTCCTTGGCGGCTACGGTGATTTCGCGCATGTGTTTGTTGAATATCTTGTTGCGCTTTTTATCCTGCGCTTTCTTGCGCCGCTTGATATTCGACCATTTTGAATGTCCGGCCATAAGTGAATGCGTTTTGATTCAATAGTTCGGGTGATCGTAACAGAGCTTTATGAGAGCGGGCGAACGATGTAACCGGTAGACTTTTGTTTCCCTGCAAACAAACCGTGACATGGTTTAACCATCTCGTGACATCGTTAAAATGAAAATTCCAAAAGTTCGGGAAACGTTCGCCTTGTTTTATAGATCTTCAGATGAATATATCGAAAAAAATCTTTTGCTGCGTTTTTTATAACGTTATTACCGGTGAATTGATTTCATGGTTTGGTGGTTGGGGGGAGAGCGGCTTGAAAAGATCACGGTTCGAATGAATCCTTCCTCCTTCCTGTTGTTGAAGGTTCGAGGCCTTAAGTGCCTTGCTCCGCGATGCTTTACGCTCGATTTTTACAGGTTATTAGCGGGTTGTCGGTAAAAAAGTGGAAAATAGTAAGACGCGAAGGGCGTATATAAGAGAGCAACAAATAATTTGCGGGAAAGTACCGTTTAATATTCTAATGTCATTAAAGCCTTAAAGACTTTTATTCCATGAATATTGCAATTGTCTGTTACCCCACATTCGGCGGAAGCGGCGTGGTGGCCACCGAGTTGGCGAAGGGTCTGGCCCATAAAGGGCACAATGTACACATGCTCAGCTATTCACGTCCTGCGCGGCTGGATACGTTTGAGACCAACATATCCTATCACGAGGTCAACATGATGACCTATCCGCTGTTCGAGTATCCGCCCTATGACCTGGCGCTGGCCAACCAGATGGCCAACCTGATCGACTATGAAGACATCGATTTGCTGCATGTGCACTATGCGATCCCGCACGCCACCAGCGCCTACCTGGCGAAGCAGATCATTGGCGAGGAGGCGAAGGATATTCCGCTGATTACAACACTGCACGGGACCGATATCACGATTGTGGGCAGTGATCCCAGCTACAAAAACGTGGTGGATTTCTCGATCAACCAGAGCAACGGGGTAACGGCCGTTTCCGAGTATTTAAAGCAGGAGACTTATAACCGGTTTGATATTCGCAAGGAGATCGAGGTGATCCCCAATTTTATTGACCTCGACCGCTTTAAAAAATCCAACAAGGACCACTTCAAGCGCGCGATCTGTCCCGAGGGCGAGAAAGTGATCGTTCACGTCTCGAACTTCCGGGAAGTGAAGCGGGTGCCCGAGGTGGTCACCATCTTTAAGAAGATCCTGGATGGCGGCATCGATGCCAAGCTGTTGCTGGTGGGCGACGGACCCGACCGGCAGAAGGCCGAAAAGAAATGCCGTGAGTATGGTATTTGCGGCAAGGTGCGATTCCTCGGCAAGCAGGACCAGGTGGAAGAGGTGCTCTCGATTGCCGATCTGTTTTTGATTCCCTCCGGCAACGAAACCTTCGGTCTCGCCGCCCTGGAGGCATTGAGTTGCAGCGTACCGGTGATCAGCTCCAATATCGGCGGGCTGCCCGAACTGATCAAACATGGGGAGACCGGCTACCTGTGCGAGCTCGACGATGTGGACTGCATGGCCGAATACGGGATACAGATTTTGTCGGACGACGAGTTATTCGAACGCCTTTCGAAAAACGCCCGCAAACGCGCCGAAGAGTATGAGATCAGCAATGTGGTTACGCAGTATGAGTCGTATTACAAGCGGGTACGGGAGGAGATGCGGGAGACGGTGTAGGAACTTGTAGTTGCCAGGAAGGCCATCGTACCTTGGGAAATAGGTTGTACTGAAGCCGGATGTGCAGGCATTGGACCGATTTCTCTTAGCTGGGAGCCGGTCAGAGTTTCAAAAATCTACTACGATCAACCGGCGTTGGCTATTCCCGCGAAGTGAAAAAAGCCATTTTTGGGGGATTGTGAATGATTTTCCTTAACTAACCCCGCTAGTTTACGTCAAGATCGGTAAAAGCCTACCACATCCTTGAACAGACCCCTTATCCCTACTCTTAATTATTCAAAGGTGATCCATCTCCCATCTCAGAGTGAGTTTCCTCACTTCGAGGCAGAAAGTCTGGCTCAAAGATGAAGTTTTTTGCCGCGTAAAACGAGGTTTACCCCACCACGTTATTAACCTCTTCGGCCGCGTCTTTGAGCAGTACGGCAGAAATAACATTCAAATCGCTCTCGTCGATCAGCTTTTTGCCTTCCTCGGCGTTGGTACCCTGCAGACGAACGATGATTGGTACGTCTTCAACCTTACTGGCGATTTCCGGATCCTTGACAGCTTCCAGCACGCCATTGGCCACGCGATCGCAGCGGACGATGCCGCCGAAGATATTGATCAGAATGGCTTCCACGCTCGGATCCTCCAAGATAATGCGGAATCCGTTTTTCACCGTATCCACGTTGGCGCCGCCGCCGACGTCCAGGAAATTGGCCGGTTCGCCGCCCGAGAGTTTAATCATGTCCATCGTGGCCATGGCCAGTCCCGCGCCGTTGACCATACATCCGACGTTGCCGTCGAGCTTGATGTAATTCAGATCGTGTTTGGAAGCTTCCAGCTCCAGCGGATCCACTTCCGTCTCGTCCTCCATCTCAGCTATATCGGAATGACGATAGAGCGCGTTGTCATCGAACGACATCTTGGCGTCGAGGGCAAACACTTTTTGATCAGGCGTCAGTACCAGCGGGTTGATCTCCACCAGCGAGGCGTCCGTCTCTTCATACGCCTTGTAGAGCGACACGATGAACTTGACCGCCTCTTTGAAGGCATCGCCCGAAAGTCCCAAGGCAAACGCCAAGTGACGCGCCTGGTTGTGCATAAGATCCATTCCGGGTTCAACCCACTCCTTGACGATTTTTTCCGGGGTTTCCTCGGCAACGGTCTCGATGTCGACACCGCCCTCGGTAGAGGCCATTAGCACGTTGCGTTCACGGGCGCGGTCCATCAGGATGCCGAGATAAAACTCCTGCTCGATATCGACTCCCTCGGTTACGTAAATCTGGTTCACTTCCTTGCCTTCCTCGCCCGTCTGGGCCGTTACCAGCACGTCACCCAGCAGGTTGCCGGCCGCTTCCTCGACCTCATCAACCGACTCGCAGAGGATGACGCCTTTGGCGTTGTTCTTCTTTGTGCGTCCCTTGCCTCGGCCGCCGGCGTGAATCTGCGCTTTTACGACAAACAGGTCGGCTCCGTCGCTTTTCATTTCATCGGCGATTTCGACCGCCTTGTCAACGCTTTCAGCCGGTTCGCCTTTCGGGACCGCGACATTGTAGTCTTTGAATATTTCCTTGGCTTGATACTCGTGGATTTTCATAAATAGTGGCGATAAAGTTTAAAAATTCAGTCAATCTGCTAAAATGTAATACATTCTATGTTGTTAGTATCGGTTTCTTCAAATTTATGCTCACTGTTGATGTCCGATACCATCTGATAAACAATTCATATGACGATGCATATTATAAAAAAGAATCGACAATTGTTGAAATAGGTTGCCCCTCTTTTCAGGAATGATCAGAAGATTCTTCCAGGTGTTGAATGACTTCACCAAGATGATTGTAGGTGGGAATGTTATGTTGCTGCAGAAAGGACTCATCGGGTCGGGAAGGGTGCCGGGACTGGATGTGGAAGCACGTTATCCCCAGATCCACGGCCGGCTGCAAGTCAGTCTGTTTATCTCCCGCCATGTACGATTGCGAAAAATCGATAGATTGTTCTTCGGCCGCCGTTTCAAACATGCCCGTGTCCGGTTTGCGGTGGGATGGGTTGAAAGTTGGTGGATCCGTATCGTGCTCCGGATGGTGAGGGGCGATAAACCATCCGTCAATCCATGCATCGTATTCAGCTAGTTGCTGATCCACCCAATGGTGTAGCTTTTCAACGTCCTGTACGTCGTAATGTCCCCGGGCGATTCCCGACTGATTGGTGACAACGATGACTTTATAATCGTTGTGGTTCAGCCATTGAATGGCTTCGATCGCACCTTCACGCCAGGTCCACTCTTCCGGTTTGTGGACGAAGTTGTAATCGACGTTGAGGGTGCCGTCGCGGTCGAGAAAGAAGGCTTTGTGGGGCATGTAATTATATGATTAGTTTTATTATGGAAAATATGATTAGTTATATTATTATTTTAATATTGGGATAGATTAATTTTAAGAGGGAGTAGGAGTTTGGAAATTATTCATAATAAGCTATACGAAAATTAAATAAATGAGACAATTAACTACTGTATTATTGTTTTTTCTTATTTTAATAACTTCTTTAGAGATGGTAAGGGGACAGCCCATTTTGAATGAGATTTATTCTGACAGTGAATTGGGAGTTATCACTGAAATTAGGGGTTCACCCGTTGATTCTACCCGGCTTTTTGTACAATCGGATCGTGGTAAGATTCTAATATTTGATAAAGGGGAAAAATTAAGTGGGAAGCGAACTTTTTTAGATATCAGTAACAAGGTAACTTATAAGCAAGAGAGTGGAATGCTCGGGTTCGATTTCCATCCAAATTACGAAGAAAATGGGTACTTCTATGCTTATTATATTATTGATTCAGATACTATTAGATCTATAGTATCTCGTTTCCGTGTTGATCCCGAGAATCCGGACCAAGCATTAAAAAGTAGTGAAGAAGTTTTGATAAATATGGTGCAACCCACTTATAGGCATAATGGGGGTAAGGTGGCATTTGGTCCGGATGGTTATTTGTATATCTCTTTTGGTGACGGTCATGGGTATGGGCGAGATCGTTTAAAAAATGGACAGGATCGGACAAACAGATTTGGTTCAATAATACGGATTAATGTAGATGGCAAAGAAGGAGATCGCGAATATAGTATCCCGAATGATAATCAGTTTGTGGGAGAAACATGTAATGGAGAACCTTGTCAGGAAGAGATTTATGCTTACGGATTGAGAAATCCTTGGCGATTCAGCTTTGATTCTGAAACGGGACGTTTATGGCTCGGGGATGTCGGCCATAATAATTATGAAGAGATTAATGTAATAGAAAAAGGGGGTAACTACGGATGGCCTAAAATGGAAGGGAACCATTGTCATGTGGAAGTGCCTAATTGTGATACCAGTAAATACATTAAGCCAGTGTTTGAATGTGAGCATGAAACTTGCGGCTCTATTTCAGGCGGATTTGTTTATCGGGGATCCGAGGTACAAAGTCAACAGGGTAAATATATTTTTGCTGATTATTTGGCTAACAGGGTTTGGTCGCTCGATTATGAGATCAATAACGGCAAATTTACCACAGATACAACAACCCTCTTTGAAGGCAATAATATCACGACATTTGGTACTGACCAAGATGGCGAACTTTATATGGGGACGGTCATTGGAGAAGTTTATAGAATGCAGACAAAGAGTAACAATTCAACTCCGTCACCTACCCTCCCGGATGAATTTAAATTGTATGCAAATTTTCCGAATCCCTTTAATCCAGCTACTGCTATAAAATTTGACTTACCGGAGCCTGATAATGTTGAAATTACTGTATATGATATAGCCGGGAATTTTATAAGTACTTTGGTAAATCGAAGGTATGAAGCAGGCACTCACTCAATAACATTTAGTGGAGAGGGGTTAGCTAGCGGGGTTTATCTGTACGAGCTTAAAACGGGAAGTTTTACAAAATCGAAGAAAATGATGCTTTTGAGATAACTAGTCCGAAAAGGTATGGCAGAATAGTGAAAGTTTAATTAACTAATGCTTTGGTAAGTGAAAAATTATTTTAATAAGATTTAACTTCTCGATCATACATTATTTGAGTATGTAACAAAATGGGTTGCTGAATACTCATATTACTGAAAGACTAATAACATACTTTTTAACTTTTCTTATTCAACAAAGGGAGATCACATTATGGCTACCAATTTTTCCATAAATGCAGACAGCTGTGCTACTATCCAAGAGGCCTTAAGAGTCAGTCATGAAGGTAATGGTAATTGCGGAGGGGAAGGACAAGAAGTTCTAATCCCACCTGGAACTTATTCTCCTAATGATATCTATGATAGCAATATTTACAATGGTGCTCTATTAATAGGCCAAAAAACAATTCTGAGGGGAGCTGGTATTGGAAATACTGTACTTGAATTTGACCAGAATGGGATTTATGCAGCCAATACTGAATGGAATACCTACGATATACAAATAACTGATATGACATTAAAATATATCGGCAGCGGTAATTCTCATACTGGTTTAGAAATACGTGGCGATAATGGTGTTAATGCTGGTAGACTGGTTTTAAAAAACCTTGCAATTAATAACTTTTCAGAGGATGGTGTTGTTATTTATAGACCTATATTGTCACAACTAACAAACATAAAAAGTGAAAATAATGTACTGAACGGGTTTAGTATTACTGGTGGTGGTACTAGTACAACATTGAAAAATTGCTATGCTACTAGTAACGGCGATAAAGGATATCTGTGGAAAGATGTTGGGTATAGTAGTCTAATTAACTGTGCCGCCGATAAAAATGGCAATGGCTACTATATTCGTCCCAACAACCAAGTTACTAATCTCTCATTTTTTGGTTGTGGTGCTGAAAAAAATGATAACCACCAGTTTTATTTAAGTCGGGTATGGGGACTCACATTGGATTCTATCACTGCACTTCCAGGGAATAATTCTCT
The DNA here is from genome assembly GCA_964421495.1 of uncultured Balneolaceae bacterium. Lineage (GTDB taxonomy): Bacteria > Bacteroidota > Rhodothermia > Balneolales > Balneolaceae > CAJXOW01. The sequence continues at coordinate 42,145 of CAYQXO010000010.1, forward strand.
CTCTATGGTTTTTTTAGATGGAGCTCGCCAAACTGCTGTTAGCGGATGCTACTTAGGTCACACTCCCGATTCTGGTGCATCATTGAAGATTAGCAATGATAATGGCAATATGTGGCCGTCCGATATCATGTGCACTAGTTGTGATTTTGGTACTGTAGATGGTACGAATTATGATGTAAAATTAGAACAATGCACGTATACCGATATTACATAACAAAATTTACTAAGATCTTAGAATTGCCCCATTTAGTGGACACATCACCACGTTTGACATAAATTCGAATAAAATACTATGATGTGTTCCTATGGCACACTACAGCAATGAATTTAAGAA
>CAYQXO010000011.1:0-41955 GCA_964421495.1 uncultured Balneolaceae bacterium
CTTCCCGATATTTTTGCTAAATAAAAAGGATAACTTCAGTGCAGCGCCACCAAACAATTGATGAGTATTCAGATTAACTCAAGGGGTTAAAGTGAGTCCAAAACCTGTCCCTTTGGCTAGGAAAAATTGTCCTTTTCCAGTTATCCCTAACCTTTTAAAAGATTCTGGATACTCGCTGGATCGTGTGGTGAAATCACTTATTCTTGTTCTACCTACTCCCAAATAACCAATAATTTTTGGCTCCTCTATATCATTCTTCCATCCTAACAAAATATTAAATGATGAGGCATACTCACTTGAAGAACTGTAGGAAATTTTTTTTGCCCCAATTACATTTAGACTCACGATATACTGAGAATTTGTACTGTACTGCAAACTCCCATTAAAGGTAGTTCCATAATTACTGGCACCCAATCCCAAATGAATTGAGACTATCGGTCTAGAAGGCTCTTTATTAGTAGTAGTATCTACATTTAATTCTTTATCATAGCGGGATTGAGCTGAAACGATACTCGATACCACCAAAAATCCACTAAAAACTAGTAATGTGATGACCATTAACTTTCTCATTTCACCAACAACATTTTCCTCGGTTCGGTTTAATTCTTCACCTTCGATCGGTAGATTCTCAGCAAATCAAGTATACCATTTACCTCCCAGCTGTTTAATAGAAACCAAAGGCCACCCCCACTTTCGGATACCACATGTCAATTTTTAGATCGTAATTATAACTGCCTGTTAAATATAAGAATGGACGTGAACTGCCATAATTGGTGGGTAATGATAACATTAGTAATCCCCTGACTCCTGTTACATATGAAGAATAGAACTCTTCAGGCCCCATTCCATGGAACATGGATGGAGGATATTCCGAACCCTCATCTCTTCCGAATGTTTTATCGACAGCTACTTCTGCCTTTCTGAAAATACCACCAATACTGAATCCGACAGGATTACCATCCAACAACCGCTTTTGTAGTATTAGCTGTGCTTGCAACTTCCGATTAAAAGAGAGGCCTGCATTTCCAGTTACATAGAAATTCTTCCCCATTCCCGTGGTTACATCTACGCCCGGCGGTAATCCCACGGAAGTTGAGATTGAAAACTCTTCAAACATAAAAATTGGATTAGTCCCCAGAGCTATTCCGCCACCCCCTTGATACTTGTCATTCTCATCCGGCGGATCTTTGGTCCTCGCATACTTATTAAGTTGACCTTCATCATAACCTTCTATTGTTATATTCCCAACAGCATGGCTGTATTGAGCCTGATAAGTCGAATCGTTTACCTTCTTGTCTTTAAACATATACATTTCGCTCATCGGGGCATGAAGGGCACAACCTTGCAATAGAAATACTGTTATCAAAAAAAGCAGTGAGTAGTTCAATTGGTTCATCCAACCTCCCTTTCAATTATATAAGAATACCGGAAGAGTAATGCGATCTTGATTCACAGAAAATCAGAAATTTATAAATTGAAAAAGCGGTTATCCCCAGATAAACAGTGTAGTGTTCCTGTTACTACCTTTCTATTAAAACGTAAATAAATTATTGGCCACTTAAAACTCGTTGCTTTACTTCTTTCGCTTTGGCTTTCGAAGTAAATCCGGACACAGGAATATATCCATTTCTAATACTTGCTTGTATCGATGGAAGTATGGGATTTATTATCTCTCCTTCATACAGAACCGCCAGGAAGCTGCCGATATGACTAGCGGTTTGTTTTGCATATTCAGAGTGGTAAGCTTCTTTCAACTCTATATCAATAGAATAGGTACTATCATTTCTTAGTCGAATCTCCGCTCCCTTAATCATGTCGGTTGTTATCTCATAAAATAATGCATCTCCTTCAGCTTTGGCATAGTTGACAATACGAGTCTTGACGTATTTCCATTTATGATCTTCAAATTCGGGATTATCTAACGATGCCAATCGATGTTCGATAGGTTGCACAAATTCTACAGCCTTCTCTTTATTTCCATTTTCAAAATGGTGCTGCATTAATTCGATGTGGGCCATAACACCCACTTCATTGTCGTATTTTTCTGAAACTACCTTTAGATAATCTATTATTTTATTGTGGTTATCTGGAGGTATTGTTGAATCCCTTTTACTCTTTTCAGCCACGTTATGTAGTCCGTTCACTTGTTGAACGGGAAAATAATTGTCATACCGACCATAACCGATATCCTGATAATTTTCTATCAGAAATTTCGATAAGGATATAGCTTTTTTGTACTTCTCCAAGGAATAGTAGGCACTTAAAAGTATTTGATACGCATCAGCAAGATCGGCTTTATATGTTGATTTGTTCTTTAATATTGAAATAGCATTTTGGGCCTGTTGTCGGGCTTTTGTGAGATATTCCTTCTCCTTTTGATCCGACGCACTGTACAAACGGATATACAGGCTGGCCTTCTTTGTGCTGAAGGCAAAATGTAGCTCTTCATCATGCTGGATACTCTCTCTTTGAAGCACTTCATTAAACTTCCGGATAATCATTTTGATGCTATCGGGATCAAACGTACGTGCATAGGTCCCAAAAGAAAGTCCTGTGATTTCCAGCACCGAATCCACCCGGGCAGTTTCTATTTGGCTTCCGGGTATGGGCATTACCTCTATCCCGTCCCTTGTCAACTTCTTGTTTTCAGTTGTATCAACGTTTTGAACCTGGGATATTGAAAGGGTATTAAGTTCATTGGCCGTGTCTGATGAAAATCCCCCACCAACCCATAAAAAGCATAGCGAATACGTCAGTATAACAGAAGCTAAAAGCTTAAAATGCATAACAGTCTTCGTTTTGTTAGTTGCCTCTTTATTCACTTATGATCATGTATTTGAAGTCCCAGGCTACGGTTTTATCCTTTCCCTCACTGTCTCTCCCCATCACATGCACTTTATTCGTATGCGGATGAATATTTCGAGATAAATTGTTTAAATCCTTCAGAGAAATGGTGGAGGAGACCTTGCCCAGACTATTCTCCTCATTCCCTTCATAAACGGCAGATTCCAGGGTGATTTCCTCCGTATTTATGTGTATCGTATCCCCCTTTTGTACGCTGCGTCCATTAATGGTTGTCCTTGTTGCTGTCGCCAACGGGTTTCCAGCATTAGCTCCCGTATATACGACTACCGCTTTTGATCCTTCGGGCAGTCGTAAATCAGGTTGCGCACCTGCTTGATTGATAATCCAGGATTTCGCCATGGAGCTGAATTTTATGGTCAACTTTTCCCAACCAGTGCCTTTCCCCGAGGTAAGAATGAGTCGATTTTCATTTCGTGGATCTACCTCAATAGTGAAAGCAAATTTTCCCGATGCATTTCCGTCAAGCTGCTCTCCGGGCGCCAAGCCATCTTTATTTACAGTATTCAGACAATTATCGGAAGAGGGAGCGCATTCAAAAGATAACCGTTCCCATGAAGTCCCTTTATCAGAATGCAGGATGAACGTACTACCCTCTTTTTGGATACGAAATTGGAAAGAAACCTCCTCTTCTTTATCCGTCGTATCCGCTAATACTGCATCGCTGCTTCTATTCTGATCAAATGCATTGGTATCGACCTTAAAACCCCCGATAATCACTCCGATGAGGAGCACTAAAGCGGTTATCGTTAAGTTCCGTATATAAGCACTCTTTTTTTCAAAATGAGGGGATTGCAAATATTCAATCCGTTCCAATAGATTCGACTTTCCACTGGCCGACTGACTGATTTGTTGTAGTCGTCTATTACTCCAGGAATACATCTCATATAGCATTCGCATATATGCCCCCTTCCTGCCAGCATGTTGCACCGATTCTTTATCCGTCAACTGCTCCTGCCGGGTGGCAATGTTTTCTTTCAACCAGTGAACAAGAGGATGAAACCAGAATAAACACTGAATAATGAGAACTATATTAAATACCAGGTAATCCTTCCGGCGAATATGAATCAATTCGTGTCGTATCGCCAGGTTTAATTTGTCAGCCTCTCCCGTGAGAGATTTTGGAATGACGACCAGGGGATTCCTGTAGCCGAACGTGAAGGGAATATGTTTATCATCCATTACAATAAACCGCACAGGGCGGCCGATGCTTTTTGCTAATGCTATATTTCCCTTTGAAATGTTCGATATTTCTTCGGGCTCAATGGGAGCTTGAGTTCGGGCAAATCGCTTCAACTGTGCACGTGATTTGAGAAATCGACCCAATTGCCAGATGCTCACCAGCAGCATCGCTGTAATCAACAGTCCCAACCAGAACGACAAATCAATCTGTGAGGCGGTTGATTGGGTTATGTGAACGGTGCCAATATTCGCCCATCCTTGATTTATCGCTTTCGCAGCTGATTCTGCAGCAGATGAATCCCCCGGACTTTGCAACATGGATGAATACATCTGTTTTCCACCCCAAATACCTAATGAGAGGACAATACCCAGTGGCAATAGAAAAAGAGAGGAAATATTCATCTGGTAGGCCATCGGAACGTTGCGTTTCTGAACCCAATGGATCACCGGGATGAGGCAAACAACCAGCATCGTCCACCAGATCAGGGGATTAATAAAAAGGTCAAATCCCGTTGAACCTATAGTACGCATCAATTCGCTTCCCCACCCTGTTATGTTCATGATCTCAAACATAATAGTCGTTGATGAATAGTTCGCTGGTTACCCCTCTTCATATTTTCGGATATGGGAGAGGATCTTTCGTTTTTCCTGCTCCGAAAGCTCTTTCTTATCCACCAAGGTTTTGACCAGGTCCTCCGCCGATCCCCGAAAAACGGAATTGATAAACCGGTCCAACAGTTTCGCTTTTACCGAATCAGCGGATTTCGTCGGTTGATATTCGTACCGCCGGCCTTTCTGCTCATACTCCAGAAATCCCTTCTCTGCCAGATTCTTCATGACCGTCATAATCGTGGTATAGGCTACCTCCCTCTTCTGCAGGATTTCATCCCGCACATCGTTAACGGTCGCCTTCCCCTTCCGCCAAACGATATTCATTACTTCCAGCTCGGTATCCCCCAGTTGCTGTAGGTCTTTCTGTGACATAATCCAATCTATTTATTACTAACTTGTTAATACTAACATAGTAGTAATTAAATTGGATGTCAACTCTGATACCCTATTTTATTCAGGAAAGAAATGACATAAATATGTTAGCTGATAAGACGTCGCGATGAAATATTTGACCGTACCTCCATAATTTATTTAAACATCGTAAAATCATTTTTAGAAGTCTTTTGAAAAACGGGGCCAACGGCCGCTCTGAGAACTAAAAATTTTTCGAACGGATCAGAGTAAATGGAAGAATGCATGAATTTGCTAGTGACTAAGGTGGGTTGGCAAAGCCACAGGAAAAAATTTTCAATCGAAAGAGCGGCCGTTGGCCCCGTTTTTCAAAAGACCTCCTTTACTTGTCTCCAGGGTAGGAAGCGATCATCATATCAAGATCCCCATAGGAGGTTGCAACAATTTTACCTGACGGATTGATGAGCACATAGGCAGGTCTTCCCCGAACGTGATAGTCTTCGACAATTTGTTGATCCGCCTTCAAGTTAGGGTAAGCCAGATCATTTTCATCAATCAAAGTTCGTACGGCTTCCCTATTTTCGGTAGTTATCCCGATAATAGTGAAAGATTTGTCCTCAAATTTTTTATACAGCTTGTTGATTTTGGGAAAGGCAATGATACAATAACCACACCACGTTTCCCAGAAATCAAGCAATACGAATTGTCCCTCGAAGTCCGACAACGAAATTTGCCGATCTTGATACGTCGGATAGGAAAAAGACGGAGCTTGCTTGCCCACCAGTTGTTCAAATTTGGTAGGCTCTTTTTTCGACTGTTCACGCTCTTTAGCGGGGTACTTGGTATCATATGCCGCATATTGCTTTTGAAGCGGAATATGGCCGGCAATTTGACTGCTGTCGGTACTGTATTCACTGAATCTATAAACCCGTAAGGTATTTTTGCCCTTCCATTCTATTTTTCTGTCCACTTTCGTTATAAACCAACCAGATGGATTAATGTGAATTTTTCGCGTAAGTTTCTGTCCCACTTCATTTTCGGGATATTGGAGCTTTAAAATCCACTCGGAATCCTCCTTATACAGCGAATCTTTCGGATTTTCAGCTAATAACTTTTTGTCAATATCCCTGCTTATATGCCACATTTTGAACGGGAATAAAGCACTGCGCGCCTTTGCCGGATTATTTAACGTATTGGGATACTTGTAGGGATCGAAAATATTAATCGTGGAGTCCCGGTGATGGATCTCAAGGCTATATTCACCGTCATAGTAATAATCAACTTCACCTGAGCGGTATACTCCGCCATCAAACCGGTCGTCGTAATGTCGATAGGAACTATTCATATGAAAAATACTGCCAAATATAGAATCGGCAGGTTGTCGCTTCATCCATCGCGTTCCCGATTTAATAGCCGTAGTGTCCTGACTACTCAAGTCTATGGTCTTTACCTCGGTATGGAATGTTAGATACCGTGCATCTTGTAAATTCTGTTTAACCTTCGATAGGATTTCGTCAGTTGTATTTGGCTGTTCCTGGTGGGAACAAGCCATGAAGAACAGCAAGACTAGTATCCCCGATAAAGATAAATATTTATTCATCTTCAGCTCTCTTTTTAAGCTTAAAGTTAGTGCCGATTAAATTATATACCTCTATAAAGACTCTTCCTGAATCCTTTCCAAGTGCGCATTTTTAAGAAAAAAGTGATTAATAGCTTCGCTACCTTCCCGGCGTTTTACGAGTTCGGCGTTTCGCAGAATATATGATTCATAGCCCAGAGAATTCAAAAAAGAAAAAAGTCTAAATGCTTTCTCATCATTTTCAGGCTTTTCATTGACTTCTACCAATAAAATTGGTTTTTCTCGCCTTAACACTTCTGCAGCCCCTTTCAGGCATTCAAGTTCATGCCCTTCCACATCACACTTAATTATCCCAATATCGTTATACCCTTCCGCGGCCACAATCTCGTCCAGGGTGCGTTGTTGTATGTTGGCTACCCTTTTATTGTTTCCAATGGGACCTTCAATACTTGCCCTGTAGTAATTTGGGACTCCTTCAGCCGTCATTGGAATGGAAATATCTACATCATTCTCCTTATTTGATAAGGCCAACGGATAGGCATCAACATTCGCCAAATCAAACTTTCTGATATTATATTTCAATAATCGGTAGGTAAACGGGACCGGCTCAAAACTAAGTGTTCTCCTTGCGTATGGAGATATAAGACAGGTATAGAGACCTATATTTGCCCCTATATCCACAAAAATTTCAGATTTGCTTATGGTTTTTTGAATTAATTTTAACTCCGGTTGCGAATCGGAATCGTAGTTTTTGACTATCTTAAAAGATGCACGTCTTTTATAAACGAGCATTGCGAAATCAGGAACTAATTGATAAAAAAGCCTCTTGAAATTCATCCCAAATTATTTATTCCCCTTGAAAGATCAACTTAATAGTTTACCATCATTTATCATTTATATCAAAGGAGTTGGATAGATCATCCGGGGAGTTATGCATGAAAAAACTTAACCCGATCAATATAAGTAACTAACGGGGTGTATGTTTGTCCAATTGGCATAAACCCATTATTCCAAATCACTGTCTTCGAGTTCGAACAATTCGTTTACAGGTTTATCAAAATACCTGGAAAGCTTCAAAGCCAGCACCGTTGACGGTACATATCGATTTTTTTCGATTGCATTTATGGTTTGGCGGGAGACATCAATGATATCCGCCAATTCCGCTTGTGTAATATCTTTTTTGGCACGTTCAACTTTTAAATTATTCTTCATCGCTTCGAAGTTTGAATAAATTAAACTGATAAATTGCTATGATGAATATCAGCATGGCGTTAATTCCTCCCATTCTCCTTACGCGGGGCATTTCGAAGTTGTAAGGACCAATTATTCTAAGAATAATCATGACTACAGCGACAAATACCGTCAGATAAAGTCCGTATTGAAAAGATTTAAGGCGAACCAGGCGGATCATTTCATCTTCTTTTTCTTCCCGAGAAGATATGACAATCGTTAATCCGATCATCACCGTATAATTCAGCAATGGCAGTAGCAAGTGCTCGAGTCCAGTTCGTACTCCAGCTTGATCAAGTATATACGTCAATGCAATAAGCAATACATGAATACCAATAATAGCCCACCCGACTCGCTTATACCGATGGGGAAGAAAATAGGAGGTGTTCAGATCTTCCATAAATTGATTGTTTTTAATTTCGATTCTCTATAATAGTAAAGTTTAAAATACTATATGTCAAGTATAGTTTACATATAGACAAGCTAACATTCCAAATAATTGAGACAAGATAATGTAAACTACATACAGGAATGTATATCTACGCCTGGAATTTTCGAATGGATATACTAGTAGTTATTGATCATCTCCCCTGTGATTTACAATAAACACCTTCTCCGGGTTGTTGGCTTCGACCACCGCGATACCTGCAATCGCTGCAGCTCCTATTAACAATTTATTTATAACATTGCCGTAGTAACTTGCTAACTCCGCTCCTACGCAGGCATACCTTATTCCAGCAAGAGCATTTTCCCGGATTCCCGGAATTCCCCCGCCTCCAACCGGTAAATATAGACGCCGCTGGTTAATCCCCCGGCGTTAAAAACAACCGAATGGGTTCCTGCATTCATTGGCCGGTCGACGAGCGTGGCGACTTTTTGTCCCACCGCATTGTAAACACTCACTTGCACATGGGATGCTTCCGGCAACTGAAAACGTATATTCGTAGTCGGATTAAAGGGATTCGGATAGTTGTTTTTTAAGCCAAAATTATCCGGTAACTCCGCAGATCCGACGGAGGGATTGGACGTCGCCGTTTTAAAGTTTCGGACAAATATTCCTTCCGAGGCAATCCCCACATAAACATTGCCGCTGGCGGTATCCACATTCATGAATTCGATCTCCGACGAGGGCAATCCCCCGGTATCCAATTTATCCCACGTATCCCCATCAGGTTTATAGGTATAGATCTTATCAATGGTTTTCCCCCAAAGCTGGTATTGGCCAGGACCCGTGGGCACATAGAATAAGTTTTGTAGGAATTGCAGGATATCGGGGGCCTGGGTTGCCTCCCACGTCTGACCAAAATCGGTCGTGTAATACACCTCGACGTCACTAAAGCGCGTGGTCCAAACGTAGAGCCTCTCGCTTTCCGGAATGAATTGCAATGATCGAGCCGAAAGGGAGAGGGTATCTGAAAAAGGGGATGTCGTGTCCCACGATGCACCTCCATCAAAACTCCGAAATAATTGATCCGCAGCCGCAAATACCGTATCGGGATTTTGTCTGTAAACCTCTACGTCATAGGCATTGAAATTATAAGCTGATTCCGGAAGCAATTTGCTCCAGTTGTCCCCGCCATTATCGGTTGCAAAAACCGCACCGCCGCCGAATCCCTCGGAAGCTGCATAAAGTTTATGGGATTCGACTGGATGTATCTCGATGTCTGAAAGGCGCGTATTGGGAGGGATGGACACACCCCGCGAAGCCGTCCGGATTGTACTGCCCCTGTCGGATGATTTGTATATGTTGTCCCTGGTGCTTAGATAAACCGTATCGGAAACGACGGGATTAAAACGTATGTCGGTGAACGGTTTTCCCTGGATACGACTCCACGATTGACCGCAGTTCCTTGTTTTAAATAAATTATTGCCAATACCTGCAAGAATGATTTCGGGATTACGGGGATCCACTCCCACCGCACTGGTCCACCAATTCAACGTATCACTATCCAGCTCCAACGGTTTCCACCCGTCCGATGCAGCGCCGCATGGATTTTGACTATAGCCCGGTACAGAAATTGAAACAGCAAATATGAATAACACTGCCTTGGCCAATCGGCGCATAGAAAATTATTCTCGATAGGTGATTAGGGTTATGACTCATTCAGTGCAGACTGAACAAACCTTTTAAAAAACTAAATGACCAACCCAAAAAATATCAATTCATTATGAAATATCGATTTAATTGGGGAATCGATTACTGATGCTTACTTTGTTGGAAAGCATCATTGCCGTAAGGCGTGATGCATATATCGGAGAGGCTCTGCAACGGGTCTCTCCTTTTTTTATACCCGTAGCACTTCGTGTACGTGGGGGATTTCAATGGATGCGGCTCCTCCACAAATCCGGCAGACTCCTAGTCCGGATTTCTCACCAAGAAATTTCTCTTGTGAGAAATCCGGGCTAGAAATTAATATCCAGCTTCATCCCGTACATGGGGCGGTCAAATCTGTTTTGCCGTACTACCGGATCCATCTTCACATCCAGGGCCGATATACCACCGACCTCTTGTCCCAAATCAATTCGATAGCTTATTAAACCGAGGGTCTGATTATACTGCCTGGCTGCATTGTCGGCATCCAGTATCCCATATAGCCAGGCCGCAAAACCCACGCTCATCCCAAGATACAGGGGAGTCCAGTTCACATTTTCATCACTGAATATCACCCCGTCAAAATCGGTTGTCGCCACTCCGACCAGCGGTCCGCCCACGGTTAAGCCAAATACCCCGATACCCGTCCACGTCTCCCCGGCATAAACGTGTCCGCTGCCAGGCACGAATACGCTCATCAGACTGGCGGCCGTGGGATCTTTTGTCCTCTTATCCAGCGAATCCTGTGACAAAACCGGTGAGAAGCCTGTTAGTAATCCAATGGCAATCACCAGCAAAACTATTCGAAATTTCATATTCCCCTCCCTTTTGTCATTTTGAATAGCAAAACAGACAAACAATTACCATTATCTTTTTATTAACCTATGAACCTGACCTGTATATCTCAACCCCGGGGGAGGTCTGTCCAAATTTCCGAAACCCACGAATTTATGCTTAATTGAATACAGATCACTATTTTGTCCCGGGAGTCTGTCGGACTTTTCGGATCGTAGCGAAAATAAGTCTGGTTTGAGGTAGATTTGTAAAAGTCCGACAGACTCACGGGTGACCGTTATTTGTACATCTCGTCAGGAATAAAATGTAAAACAAATCGTCGTTACCAGTGGGTACCCGGCACTATGATTCTATGTTTCCTTTTATAATCAACTTTTCAGGTCATGATACATTCAATGAATGAAAACACCCGGCTGGACAGATTGCATTCATGGCTGGACTATGAGCTCTCGGGCGGATTACTGCTTTTGATAAGCTTTTTCTTCAATTTTGCATTTTTTGTATTTCTGATTATAGCCATTCTATTCACTCCCTTTATGCTGAAAATCCTGTATCAGGAAAGAAAATACGGCTGGATCCTGTCTTTCGTGCTGTTCGTAATATCTCCCAGCCTGCTGCTGTTTTACCTGTTTGGAGACATTCCCCAACTCGGCGTATATAATGTCTTTGGAGGTCGGCAAATGCTCTTCAGTTCCGTCACCATAGGGTTGTATGTTATATATTGTTATTTTTTGAAGATATCGATTCGATAATGAAGGAACTGAAAAAAATTTAAAAGTCAGTTGGATACCGACCGTGCAGTTTCCGGTTATTGGCGGGCCGGGCTTTTTGCGGATCTAAAAAAAGACCGACGTGAGACAGATTTTGGCCGATTTTGAGGTAAAATAGCGGACTTGTGGAACAAGAATTCGGTAAAAATATATCCCGATAGCTGTCGGTTTTTTTGCAGTAAATTTGTGAAATTCCGACAGACTCCTAATCCATCCGCGGAAAAACAAAGTCGAATTGCGCCCCGTCATCATTCTTGTAATGTATATCTGCATTTAACTGACCAAGCAAGGTGTTAATCAAATTAATCCCCAGCGTATCCTGGTTTTCGAGAGAAAAGTCATCGGGCAGGCCCACCCCGTCATCTGCTACACGGACTCGTACGTTTTGGTTGGACTGACTTATCGTAACCCGGATGTTACCGGTTTCGCGTCCTTTGAACCCGTGCTTATAGATATTGGTTATCAGCTCATTCAATATTAAGCCGCACGGTACCGCTTTGGTTATATCGAGCTGAACTTCTTCGGCCTCTATATGAGTCTGAATATCCTTATTGCGACTACTCAGCGAATCGTGTATGGTTTCCACCAATTGTTCGGCATATTCACCCAGCATGATGTTGGAAAGCGAATCGTGCTGATACAGTTGTTCGTGTACCAGGGCCATCGTGTATATGCGCGCCTGTGCATCCTGCATTCCTTTTTTAACTTCTTCATCCTCGGTGTTATAGATCTGAAGTTCAAGGATGCCGCTGACCGAGGCAAGATTGTTTTTTACCCGATGATGTATTTCCTCCAATAACACCCTCTTTTCCTCGAGCGACCGGTTCATCTGCTGCTCATATTCTTTTCGTTCGGTTATATCCTGCACCTGGGCCACGAAGTGTAACGGTTCTCCCTTGGTGTCCTTGACCAACGAAACGCTGAGAATGGTCCAGATAACCTCCCCGCTTTTATGACAATACCGCTTCTCCATCGTATAGGACTCGCCCTCCCCTTCCAGCAGCCGGTTTAACTGCTCCAGGTCTTTCTCCAGATCTTCCGGATGGGTCAGTTCCTGGAACGTTTTATCCGTTAATTCCTCGCTTTCATAACCCAGCATCGCGCATAAGCTGTCATTTACCCGAATAAACTCTCCCTCTATTGAAACCAGAGCCATCCCTATCGCCGCTTTTTCGAAAGCTCCCTGGAACTGTTGCTTTTGAATCTGCAGGTTTTTATAAGCATTCTCCACACGCTCACGCAGCTCACGCTCCTGCTCAAGCAGTCGCCGGTTATCCTCCTCAAGTTTTTTGCGTTCTGTGATGTCCCGGGTAACCCCCATCGTACCGATTATTTGCCCGTTTTCATCTTTTAGAGGGACCTTGGTAGTGGAGACCCAGTATTCCCGCTCGTCTCCCGTGGTTACTTTTTCTCTCTTATTCTCAATGGTCTCCCCCGTCTCCAATATATATTGCTCATCCCGATAGGAATCTTCCGCCTCTTCTTCCGGGAAAAAGTCAAAATCGGTCTTCCCGATTGCCTCCCCGGGATGTTCCAGGCCCAACACCTCCGACTGCTTACTGTTGACCAGCAAAAAACGGCTTTCCAGGTCCTTAAAGTAAATAGTATCCGGAAAATGATAGAGTAGGTGATTGAAAAAGCTGTTCTTCAAACCGTTATCCGTCTCCTTCCCGGCCCCGAGTGCTTCCAACTGCATAAGCAAACAGTCATCGCCCTCTACACTTGCCCGAAAAACGTTAACCCTGACCGCGCGATGATTTTCGCGACCTCCGGTATCGGGGCGGAAGATCGTTTGACCGACGGTCGCAAGGGGAAAACTTTCGTCGCCCTGCACCTTTTTAACTGCGTTCAGCGTCTGATCTGTAAATAATTCCTCCAGGGGTGCCCCTTGCAGATCAGACGGTTTGATATCATATTCATTTGCCAACCGCTCATTGACATCTACCACCTGGTATGAGTCAATATCAATCCACAGCAAAGCCGTACTATGATCTTTGAACGTGTCTTTCGTCTGTAATTGCATGCCGATTAAACCTTCATTTAATTACCCCATCTCTCTTGTGCATTACCGGACCGAAACATCTCATAAATACAAGCTTTCTGGAACTTTAACAAATATTACCCAAGAACTTTTTAAATTTATCAAAGACTCAAAAATTCTCATGAATTTATTTCAATGTAAGACAATATAATTATAAGGATATACGAAATTTACTTATGATATGTACGTTGGATATTGTATTAGAGAGCCCTTTTGGTATAGATTAATTCATGTTTACAATTTGCGAATTCTTTATTAACAATTATCCTTGTTTTTCTTAGTTTACAGCTGTTCGATCGAATCACAATTCAAAGGCACTTCATGAGCGACAAACCACGTGAGTATTGCGGTATTTTTGGTATCTACAATCATCCCGACGCCGCCTTACTTACCTACTACGGGCTCCATGCCTTACAACACCGGGGACAGGAATCGGCCGGCATTGTCAGCTCGTATTACGACGAGGAGCGCGACAAACATATCATGCCTTCCTACAAGGATTTCGGGCTGGTATTAAATGTGTTTAACGACCGTTCCATCTTTGAACATAAGCTTAAGGGACGTATGGCAATCGGCCATAACCGGTACTCCACGATGGGGGCGGCCGACAACCCGGCCAATATTCAGCCCTTCCGCGTCCAATACAGCGGCGGCAATATCGCCATCAGCCACAACGGGAATCTGACCAACGCACGTCAATTGCGCGAGCGGTTTCGCCAGGAGGGGGTGCTGTTTCAAACGTCATCGGACACGGAACTTATCCTGCACCTGATCTCCCACAGCCGCAAGATCAAGCAAATCGATCAGATTATGGAGGCCCTCGATCAAATCCGGGGTGCCTACAGCCTGGTCCTGCAGACCGACGATAAATTGATTGCCCTCCGCGATCCCAACGGATTCCGTCCACTCGCGATCGGGAAAATTGACGACGCCTACCTCGTGGCCAGTGAAACCTGCGCTTTTGATATCATAGGAGCCGAGTATGTCCGCGACGTACAACCCGGCGAAGTGGTGGTCATTGACCAGAACACGGTTGAAACGGGGGAAATCACCTCGTATGCCCTGAATGACGACGAGGATCACAAAGCTACTCCCTGTATTTTTGAATATGTCTATTTTTCACGGCCCGACAGTAAAATATTCGGGGAAAATGTGGACAAAATTCGCCGGAAACTCGGCAAGCGCCTGGCCCGCGAACATCCGCTCGACGAGGTGTTAAAAGAATACGATCCCGATAACAAGCCGATTATCATCTCCGTCCCCGACTCCAGCAACACCGCCGCCCTGGGTTATGCCGACGAGAGCCAGGATATGGGATATAATTGCAAATTCGAAATCGGCCTCATACGAAATCATTATGTAGGGCGGACCTTCATATCCCCCGGACAAAAATCGCGCGAGCAGAAAGTCCGCACGAAGTTCAACACGGTCAAGGGCGTCCTGGAACATCGCCCGGTATTGATCGTGGACGACTCGATCGTCCGCGGCACCACCTCCCGCTACCTGGTCAAGATGATTCGCCGCGCCAACCCCAGGGAAGTCCACTTCATGGTTAGCTCCCCTCCCATTACCCACCCCTGTTTTTACGGGATGGACTTTCCCGATCCGAAAGAACTGATCGCCAACCGGTTTAACAAGAACATTGACGAAATGGCCCGGGATATCGGGGTGGACAGCCTTAATTATCTGTCGCCGGAGGGACTTGTGGAAGCCGTCAAGGAATCGGATCCGGAAGGTAGCTACTGCACGGCCTGTTTTACCGGCAATTACCCGGTCAAGGTCGATTTCGAGACCGAGAAAGAAGAGAATGAGATCGTTTAATGCAATACAAAAAAGCCGAGTTTGTAACGAGTGCTCCCTCCCTGACCGAATGCCCGGAAGCATCGCTGCCTGAAGTCTGTTTCGCCGGCCGATCCAATGTGGGAAAATCCTCTCTTATCAACGCATTGATCAACCACAAGAATTTTGCCCGCACCAGCAATCAGCCCGGGAAAACGCAAACGATGAACTATTACCTGATCGACGAACGGTGCTACTTTGTCGACTTGCCGGGATATGGTTTCGCCAAAGTACCCAAAGAAGAACGCGAACGCTGGGGACGGGATATCCGCGACTACCTCCTGAACCGATCTACCCTGGAGTTGATTATCCACGTAGTCGATGCACGGCACAAGCCCACGCAGCTCGACGAGGATTTTATCTATTGGATGGCTACCAATCGGCTACCCTTCTCCATTTTCATGTCCAAAGCCGACAAGCTTTCCAATAACAAACGCATTCAATCCGAAAAAAGACTGGGCTCCGTCCTCGAAGAAATGAACATCGAGATACCGGTCCTCTGCGGATCCGCCCAATCCCGCCGCAACATCCGCGAACTGCAAAAACTCATCAACGAATTCGCCGCTTGAAGAATCGAAGCTGAAAGTTGAAAGCTCCAAGGCTGAAAGCGATTGCGATTAGCCTAAGGGGAGTGCCCTTATAAACTTCCGGGGCGGCGGCTCTGAGTCTATAAATATCCAGCTGTTTGTTGATTTTCATCACTCTTCATCTTATACACTACTTTTTCTGTACTTCTCTCTCTTTTTGCTTTTGGCTGCATAATTCAAATGCCTCAGACCCGCCGCCCCGGAAGTTTGCAAAGAACGTTGCCAACGTCTCCGTTAATGCTGCCTCGTAATTATTCGCTTTCAGCCTTGGAACTTTCAACTTTCAGTTTCGATATAGATATGATTTTATGTGCTATTTCGTCTATATTCCCCCGTCTAAGTTTTATCTCGATTTTTTTGCTGTTCTCACGTAATAATCGGCGGTTTTATTCATTACATATGCGTTACCGACGAACTGAACAATGATTTAACAATTAATCATGAATTTAAAGCACAGTCATGCTATATAAAGTACTGATATGCGACAATGTAGATCCCTTGTGCGAGCAAGTATTTAAAGAGCGGGAAATTGAGACGGTGAAGAAGACCGATCTGAGTCAAGAAGAGCTTATTGAAGAAATACCTGGATATGATGGAATCGTCGTTCGCAGCGGCACGAAAGTCACTAAGAAGGTACTGGAAGCGGCCAGCAATTTGAAGGTGGTCGGCCGAGCCGGTGTCGGGGTGGATAATATTGATATCGAGGCGGCTACCGCCAACGGTGTAATCGTGATGAACACGCCCGACGGCAACACGATCTCCACGGCCGAGCATACCTGCGGAATGATTCTCTCGCTCTCCCGCAATATTCCCATAGCCGTCAATAAAGTTAAAAACGGCGGATGGGACCGTAAAAAATTCAAGGGTACCGAAGTTAACGGAAAATCCCTCGGTATCGTGGGACTGGGAAAAATCGGTGCGGAAGTGGCTCAGCGCATGCAGGCTTTCGGTATGAATGTAAAAGCGTATGATCCCTATGCAACTGAAGAAAAAGCTGATGAACTGAGCGTTGAGTTAATGGAACTTGACGAGCTTACCGGTCAAGTCGATTACCTGACGGTCCATACTCCCCTCACCGAAAAGACCAAAGGACTGATTTCGAAGGACAATGCCGACAAACTGAAAAAAGGTATTCGCCTTATAAACTGTGCGCGCGGCGGAATTATTGAAGAGGGCGATCTGACGGATATGATTGAGGACGGCATTGTCGAAGGCGTGGCCCTCGATGTTTATACGGAAGAACCGCCGAACGACGATATCTATAAAATGCTTCAACATCCCAAGATTATCGGCACGCCCCACCTGGGAGCTTCCACGGAAGAGGCCCAGGCCAAAGTGGCCGAACAGGTGGCACGGCAAATGGCGGATGCATTTGAAAACAAAAGCTACAAGGGCAGCCTGAACGGAAAGTCCATCTCCCTCAGTACGAACAAGGAAGTTCAGCCCTACCTGACCCTGGCGGAACGACTCGGTGCCTTTGTCGCCCAGATTGCGCCTGAACATGCCAACCGCTTCTCGTTTGAATATACCGGCAACTGCGTCCCCTACAGCGATGTACTCACCGACGCCGTGTTGAAAGGCATTCTGGCGCAGCAAACCGACAAGGCGGTCAACCTGGTCAACGCCCGCGTCTTTGCTGACGACCGGGGATTCAAAATTCAGGAAACCACCTCCAGCGAAACCCGCACATTCAATGACGTTATCAAGGTGAAGCTAGGGGAAGATGCCGACTACCAAGAGCTCTGGGCTACCAACTTCGGAGACGACGATTTCCGCGTGGTTCAAATCGACGGCTTCCCGATCGAGATTCAACTCGGCGGACATATCCTGATGTATAAAAACATCGACAAGCCGGGGATGCTGGCAAGCGTCAGTTCCGACCTGGCCAAACAGGACATCAACATTGCATCGCTGAGCCTCGGTCGCAACAAACAAAACTCCGAAGCTATCACGGCCTTCTTGCTCGACAAGGGCGTCGAAACGAGCGAAATCGAAAAGATCCGCGATATGGAAGGCATCAAGGCGCTGCGATATATCGATATATAAGGAGACGTAAACCGACTTCATGCCCCGTTTGATACCGGTGTTTTTATCGGCAATTAAACGGTGCAAAGTTCGGTAACTTCCCCTTATTACTTAGCATGGTTATTCAAAAGGGCCGGCCCTCTATTCAGGTAGTCGGCCCTTTTATTTTTTAAATTTCGAGATGCAAATGATACGCTTGCAGGAACAGCTGACTGCAATTCCTGCGAAGCAACTAACTGCTGTTACCGAAACCAGCTCCGTATTTGCCGGCTGGCCATGCCCACCGCCAGCACAATCAAACTTCCCACCACTGTGTACCACGGCCAGGCGACGGCGAGTCCCTCTCCGGGCAGCAGTTGCTGTATGGGTCCCTTGACCATGAAGAGCAGGGCGACCAGTCCGCTAAAGAACCCGATGATTGCATCGAAGCGATCCGTCTGGGAGGTAAGCCGGCCGAGCAGAAAAGCGCCGAGCAATCCGCCGTATGTATAAGAGGCGATCCCGAGCCCCAGCTCCACCACGGCCGGTCGTTCGCCGGCGGCGTTGAGCTGGAGAACGGCAAAAACCAAGGCTGAGGCGGTCAGAATCAATCCCCAGCCGACGGTGATATACCGGGAGGCCCGCAGATCGTCGGCCGGCGTGTTTTGTTTTCCCCAGTACGGCTTATAGAGATCCAGGGTCGTCGAAGAGGCCAGTGAATTGAGCGAGGAACTGAGACTGCTCATCGCGGCGGCAAACAGGGAGGCGACGATCAAGCCCGAAAGTCCGGCCGGCATTTGTTCGACGATAAATTTGGCAAAAATCTCGTCGGTCGTCGCCAGTCCCAACGCCTCGGCCGACTGCGCCCCGTAAAAGCCGTACAACAGCAAGCCGATCATCAGAAAAAGCGCAAACTGCCCGCACACCACCAGTCCGCTGCCAATCAAAGCCTTCTGGCTCGATCGCAGATCGCGGGTGGTCAGAAGCCGCTGGACAATGAGCTGGTCGGTCCCGTGCGAGGCGAGCGAAAACACGCCGCCGCCCACCACGGCCGTAACAAAGGCATAGGGCTGGTCGAGCATCGCCCGGAATGACTCTCCTATGGCAAAATTAAACACTTTCAACTTGCCCTCCTGCCCGGCCAGCTCCATCGCTCCCGACCATCCCCCGTCGATACCCCGCACCATCAGGAACGCCGCAACAACCGCCCCGCCGATATAGACAACCATTTGCATAAAATCCATCCACACCACCGCCTTGATACCGCCGACCAGCGTGTAAACGATCGTCACCCCCGCAATCACCCCGATCGCAGCCCCGTAAATTGCAAGATCGCTCCACCCCGGCATCGTGTTGGCCAGCCGCAGCATAATCGCCAGCGGAATCGCCGTCGCAAACAGGCGCACCCCGTCGGCCAGCAGGCGCGTCACCATGAAGGTGGAACTTGCCGCATTGCGCATAACCGAGCCGAAGCGGGTCTCCAGAAACTGGTAGGCCGTCTGCAGCTTGCCCTCATAATAAGCCGGCAGGAAAAGCATACTCACCACGATGCGCCCCAGAATATATCCGAAGGTGATCTGCAAAAAGGTGAGATTCCCGCCATAAGCCACGGCGGGGATACTGATAAACGTGAGCGTGCTCGTCTCGGTCGCCACCACCGAAAACATTACCGCCCACCACGGCAGGGAACGTCCACCGAGGAAATAATCCCCCGTATCCTCCTGGCGACCGGCACTCCACAACCCCGCCATCGCCACAAAGGCCAGGTAGAAGACAAGAACAATGATGTCGAGTGTAGTAAATCCCACGGATTAGTTATTTAATTAAGTCAGATGTCGGACGTCGGATGACGGATGTCTATTCCAACAAGTAACTAAGTTGTGTATATACCCCACATAAATACCGAGCGGAAAAAGCATCCGACATCAGACCTCCGACATCTGACTTTCATTTCAACACTTCCATGACCGCATCATGAAATTTCGGTCGAAACTTTCGAATCCTGTTATTTGTGCGGGTGGGGTGCACCCGGTTCGTCAGCAGTATTATAATCGTTCGATACTCCGGATCGATTAAGATGGAGGTGCCGGTAAATCCGGTGTGACCGAAGGCTTCGTCGGACGTTTTGCTGCCGTACAGGCTGTTTTCGTCGCTGGGGGTATCCCATCCCAATGCCCGCGTACTGCTCGTATCGATTCGCTGCGGTGCCGTAAATTCGTCAATGGTCCGGCCATTCAGATATTTTCGGCCGTTAAAATATCCGTTACTAAGCAGCAACTGGGCATAGGTCCCCAGGTCGCCGGTCGTTGAAAACAATCCGGCGTGACCGCCTACTCCCCCGAGAAATGCCGCGTTTTCATCATGCACCTCCCCCCGTATCAACCGATTGCGGTAGCTGGTGTCGTATTCGGTTGGTGCAATACGGGACCGCAGGGAGGAATCGGGATTGAACATTGTATTCTCCATTTCCAGCGGACGGTAAAAGTTGCGTTCGGCCAACTCATCCAGCGGCGCTCCCTCCAGCTTCTCAATTATCTGTTGCAACAATATATAACCGGGATCGCTGTAGTGATAGGCATCGCCGGGGGTATAGGCCAGTTCCATGTCATAGATCATGGGCAAGACCTTCGAGGAATCCTCCAGTTTTTTCCAGAAACGCATATAGGGCTTGATGCCGCCGGTATGGGAGAGCAGGTGACGAATGGTCACGCTGTCTTTCTCTCCCCCGGCAAACGAGGGAATATAATCTTTCACCGGTTTGTCAAGATGCAGCAACCGCTGCTCTTTCATTTTCATGGCCAGGGGCGTCGTCGCCACGACTTTCGTCAGAGAGGCGACATCAAAAATGGTCTCGGAGGTCACCCCGGGAGCATCTTCCCCGTAGGTATAGCGGCCAAATCCTTCATTCATCAATACTTTTCCGTCCCGTGCCGCATAGACGGCCATCCCCGGGGCTACCGAGTCGGCTATCGCCTTGCGGATCAACGTTCGTACGGAGTCAAAAGCTTTTGGAGTCGGTTTCACAGCCCAATTGGTTTGCCGCTTTTCCCGTTCGATACCATGCCCGAAATCATAACCGGAGGGAAGCTCTATCGGCAATTTACCCGTGAGGTCCTGGTTGCCCATCAGGCCATGCACGGCCGCCCGCTGGGCATCGCGGGATGCGCTGTAGGTTGCCAGATAGGTCGAGGCTTCCGGGAAATAACGAAGCAAATAGGGAGTCCCGAATCCAACATGGATCAGGGGTCGATCAATCTCCATCAGATCCCCCATAAAATAAACGAGCGAGTCCGGCAGGTTCAAGTGCCCCTTGTAGCTCCCGAAATTCACAAATACGCCGGCTACCACCGCATCGACTCGCTTGGCTTCCTCAAATACCTTGTTCATGCGGTGCTGCGAGGTATGGGGACCAATACGGATCACGCGGTTATTATCGAAATAATATCGCAGTTGCGACGCAAACGTATCCCCCGGATATCCATAACTAATATCATCCGTTACGATTACCGTTAGCAGGGAATCGTTCAGGGCCGGATCGAGCGGCACTTTCTGCTTCTCGTCTTTTACCAGCGTCAGGGCCTCGCGGTACATTTTACCGGCTCTGATCAAATGGGTCGGGTCTTCCACATGCTCTTCCATCTGCTCAAAATCCGGCTGCGTTTTGCCGGCCTCCACAAACTTTTTGAGCTCCAGTACACGCCTGACCGACTCGTTGATGGTTCCTTCCGACAGCCTGCCCTCCTCCACCGCCTCAAGCACGCTCCGGTATGACAATTCAAAATCGGCCGGCAGCAAGATGATATCCGACCCCGCCTCCAGGGCCTTCACCACCGCCTCCCCGGGCCAGTAACCTTCCTGTATGCCGCCCATTGTCATGGCGTCGGTAATCACGGCTCCCTCGAAACCGAGGGAATCGCGCAGCATGGACTTGATCATAAAAGGCGAAAGCGTGGCCGGACGCTCGCCGTACGGAAAGGCCTCCATTGCCATGTGTGCCGCCATTATGGCCTTGGCATCGGCCTCCACGGCCGCCTCGAAGGGAATCAATTCCATCTCGTTAAGTCGCTCCCGGTCGAACGGCAGGGTGGGCAGGCTCAAATGCGAATCGGTGTCGGTGTCACCGTGACCCGGAAAATGCTTCACCGTAGCCGCCACCCCCTGCGATTGAAGTCCGTCGATATACCGGATTCCAAATTCCGATACCAACTCCGGAGTCCCGCCGTAGGACCGTATATTAATAATAGGATTATCCGGATTGTTATTAATGTCGATTACCGGGGCAAAATTCATATGAACCCCCATTGCTTTTGCTTCTTCGGCCGTAGCCACTCCTTGCTGGTAGGCGTAGTCCGAATTACGGGTCGCCCCGACGGCCATATTCTCCGGAAAGCGGGTACCTCCCGAAAGTCGCATCGGCAGTCCCCACTCAAAATCGGCCCCGACCAGCAGCGGCACCGAAGCCATCGCCTGGTACCGCTGAATATTGCGGGCCGCCTCGTAGGTGTGTCCGCTGGATACCATCACACCCCCAATCTCGCCCCGGTCCACCTTGCGGGCCAACTGCTTGAATCCCCACCCCTCGTTGTTCTGCATGCGGGCGCTGACCCGCACCATAAAAAGCTGTCCGATCTTTTCCTCCAGCGAGAGCGTATCCATCATCCGGTTCACGTCAATAGACGTATATCTTTTTCCCGGGGCCGGCGGATGCCCGGTCTCCACCGTATCATACACCACGACCGTGTCGACTTCCGTAACGGCATCCCGCTCCCGATCGGTAACTTTCGTACTCGAACATCCCGTAAATACCGGCCCTGACATCCCGATGATAATCAATACTGCAAAGATCCAGCGTATATTCATAATTTTCGTACTATTTTTAAAAATCTGTAAAAAATATAATAGATGAAATGTTATACAACCTGCCGGCCCGAATTTCGCTAACACTCGGTGCACTGCGCGGGAATCGCTTCGCTCGGTGCGCTAACGCGGGGATCTCTCCGCACTGTCGGGCTAACTCGGATTAACCCGTATTCCACAGGCAGAAATACGTATTTCAAACATACTTTACGGCAAGGAAGGGTATCCCCTATTTACCGGATACGGCAAATGAGGCATCAACCATTCGATTCACGGAATGATCATGCACCGCGAAGCTGAATCCCTTTTTAACTCCGTAACCGCCGTACTCCCCGTTTTTATTGAGAGCCAGAAATGCCACCTGTTGGTCGCTCTCTTCAAAATCGGGATTTCGATTTAATACCCGCTCGACTACCTTTCGGCAAGCCTCTTCCGGGTGATCGCCTTCACGCATACGCTCGACGACCGCATGGCTGCCGGCCACTTTAATAATCTCTTCACCCACGCCCGTTGCACAGGCCGCACCGACCTCGTTATCCACAAAAAGTCCGCAGCCGATCAGGGCCGAATCGGCAACGCGACCGTGCCATTTATACGCCAGTCCGCTGGTGGTGCAAGCTCCCGACAGATTCCCGTCCCCGTCAAGCGCCAGCATACCAATCGTATCGTGACCGACCGGCGGGGCGTCGGGATCATAGTCAGATTTTTCAAGCCACTCCTTCCACGCCTGCCGGGACTCATCCGTCAGCAAGTCCTCCTTTTCAAATCCCCGGTCGAGGGCAAATTCCAGGGCTCCCTCGCCCGTCAGCATCACGTGGGGACTCTCTTCCTTCACTTTGCGGGCCACCGAAACAGGATGTTTGATATGCCGTAAAAACGTGACCGACCCCGCATCCCCGTTTTGGTCCTGAATACAGGCATCGAGCGTCACCTCGCCGTCGCGGTCGGGATAGCCTCCAAAGCCGACGGTTTGCACGTCGGGGTCCCCTTCCGGCACACGAACTCCCTGCTCCACGGCGTCGATTGAGGATCCATTATTGCCTAAAACCTCCCAAGCCGCCTCATTGGCCGGCTGCCCGAACCCCCAGGTCGATACCACAATCGGGCGGTCGGCTCCATTTCCCGACATTCCACCCTTACCAAAATTCGGAAGGGGAATCAAGACCCCCAAGCTTGCCAGTGAAGATTTAATAAAACTGCGTCGCGTCGTCATAGAGATGCTTTTTTAGTCGAGGTTCGCATATGTACCGTGTCACGCTACCACACAAATCACAGCTTAAATATAATCGCGACAGGGAACAAGTGAAAATGACTAACGCTCGAAGCCGGGAGGCGGAAGCCCGACAGCTGTCGGCACGGAAGGCCTATTCCGACCGGTGACAATGTGGTGTATATACACAACAATTTAACTTGCTGGAATAGCCTGCCGACGTCCGCCTTCCGGCATCCGGCTTTAGTTTCTTAACCACTCCACAAATTGTGCAATCGCCTTACCCCGATGACTGATCTCGTGTTTTTGGTCGGCCGACAGCTCGGCAAAGGTTTCTTGATATTCTTCGGGCTGAAATATTGGATCGTATCCGAATCCACCGCTACCGCGGGGTTCTTTCAGTATTCTTCCCTCGCATACTCCGTGAAAGGTTTGTTCCCGGTCGCCGTCAACGAATGCCACCACGGTTCTGAACCGTGCCGTACGTTTCGGGGTGGGGACGAAAGAAAGTTCCTTCAGCAGCTTGTTCATATTATCGAGGTAGGAGGCCTCCTCCCCGGCATAGCGTGCCGAATACACCCCCGGCTCGCCGTTCAGCGCATCCACTTCCAACCCGGTATCGTCGGCAACAGCCGGCAGACCGGTTTCTTCGGCCGTGTAACGGGCTTTCTTGAGGGCGTTGCCTTCGAGGGTTTCTTTGTCCTCTAGTACTTCTTCCAGCTCTGGGAAATCATAGGTTGAGAGAAGCGTAATTCCCAGGGGCTGAAGCGTCGTCCGCAATTCTTCAATTTTGTCCTTGTTTCCCGATGCCAGTACAAGTCGTTTCAAGAGACGGAAGAGTCGTTTCGAGGAAAGAGTTTGTAATAAAGATTGATGCCGCTGCCGATCGACAGCAGGGCATTCAGCGCTACGAATACCCAATCCGAAATCAACAGGGCATAGACGGTAAGCAACAGGCTGGCGCTCATATACATGGCGTTAAACAGGAGGTTGGTCCCGCTGCGCCCCCGGCGTATCGTCTCCAGGGTTTGCGGGACCCATGCTCCTACCAGAATTACAAAACCGATCCAGCCTATATATTCCACGTTTACTTGGCGAATGGATATTCCTGTTTCGGAATCTCGCTGATGTCCTTGAACTCCTTATAGCGCTTGGTGATATCCTCATCGGAGAGCTCAGTCAGTCGCTTCGGACCAAATTCCTCTACGCAATAACTGGACATAACCGATCCGAATACGGCGGCACGTCGCAGGTTGCGATCCGAGAGATCTTCGGTTTCCGCCAGCCAACCTATAAATCCACCGAGAAACGTATCGCCGGCGCCGGTGGGATCATAGATATCCACGACCGGGTAAGCCGGAAGGGCGAAGTAGGTATCGTCCGTAAACAACAGGGCCCCGTGCTCTCCTTTCTTGATAATCAGGTTATCCGTGCCCAGATCACGAATCTTGTCGGCCGCTTTCAGCAGATTCGGCTCATCTGCCAGCTCGCGGGCTTCCGAATCGTTGATAATCAGCATGTTGGTTCGGCCGATCGCTTTTTTCAGATTATCCAGGGTGTTTTCGATCCAGAGATTCATCGTGTCGAGCACCACATATTCCGGATCGTCGATCTGGTCAAGCACTTCCATCTGCTGTCCCGGATCGAGATTGCCGAGGGCGATATACTTGCTGTCGGTATAGGAATCCGGAATTCGGGGATCAAAATTCTCAAACACATTCAACTGCGTATCCAGCGTGTCCCGCTCGTTAAGATCGTACTTGTATTTCCCCTTCCAATAGAACGTCTTTCCGGATTCATCCACGTCAAGCCCTTCCAGGTCAATGTTATGATCCTTGAAGGTTTGCATGTCCTTATCCTCAAAATCGTTGCCGACCACTCCCACGAGCCGGACGGGATCGGTAAAATAACTGGAAGAAATAGAAATATAGCTTGCCGACCCCCCGGGTACGCGGTCTACCTGGCCGAAAGGCGTTTCAATTCCGTCATATGCAACTGATCCTACCACTAGTACACTCATGAATCGTTACCTCCAATTGTTTTGCTTTCCATTTACTTTTTTAATGATTTGAAAACTCCTGGGCCGACCTGACGAAGCGACTTAAAATAAGGAGATCACACTAATATACAAACTAAGCTCATGGCATGATATTTCCCCACAAATTCCGGATTTGCTATTTTCGGGACCCAACCACCGATTATCCTGAAACTGGATTAATTTAAATCAAATCCATAAGTTTTTTCGGTAGCTGCCTTTGTCTCCGGACGGGGCGTTCTGAAGCTAGAAATATCCAGCCGTTTGTTGCTTTGCTCCGGTAATCATCGCATACTCCATTTATTCTTTAATTATCTCTTTTTGCTTCTGGCTGCATAATTCAAATGCTTCAGAACGCCCCGTCCGGAGACAAAGAGTTACCATTGATCATCCTCCATTTGAGGGGGGGGGTATTACCGTCTTCATCGTTGTCGGTTGTGTCTAACTGTCCCTCTTATTGCCGGCTGTATCCGGAAAATTCACCTGATGTTATTGCTGCGGACTTATGGATAAATTTGCCTCATTCCTGAAATCTCGGCTCGATGCTCCTCTACCCGGCCTGGAGGCCCAACGAAAAATGGAACCCCGTCCGCTGGATCACACTTCCGAGTCGCGACGCGATCCTCCTTCGGATGCCGTCGCTAGCGGGGTTATGCTGTTGTGGTATCCCTCATCGGACGAACGCTGCCAGATAATATTAACGGTACGCAGTGAGGAAATCGAGCAAGGGGGACAAATTTGCCTGCCCGGAGGCCGGGTAGAGGGAATAGAGTCGCCCCCGGAAGCTGCTGTGCGTGAGACCCGCGAAGAAATCGGCGTCACCCCGGATCTATATCGAGTCCTTGGCGCGCTGACTCCTCTCTACGTCCATTCCTCCAACAGCCTGATCCATCCGTCCGTCGGTTATATATCCCACCGACCCACCTTCGAACGCGATCCCTTTGAAGTTCAGGAGATTTTCACCGCTTCCCTGGAGACTTTATATCAGCCGGATCACCTTGTTCAATCACGCTGGGAGCTCCACGGGCGTCCCTTCCGCGTGCCCCACTGGAATATCCACGACGCGGTTCCCCTCTGGGGAGCTACCGCGATGATTCTGTCCGAATTCATGGAGCTTTACGGAGAGTATAAAAACAGGGGATAATATTCGCTTCTTCCACCATCTATCTTGACACCTGTAACTTGAACCTTCTTCCTATATTCCAATCTGATAAAAACGGGGACTTTGAGAAGGGACGAACTAATGTTCACAAAATAGACTTGCTAACTCGGGAGAGCAGTGCTGGAAACTGTTGTCCGACCAGATCACCCATGCGGTCCCTGTTTTCCATAAGTCTGTCGGACTTTTCGGATCGTAGCGAAAAAAGGTCCGACAGACTCCCAGGCTCAATTCTTTTCGGGAGGCTCGAAGTTGAGGGCCATCGCCGCCATCAAAGGGGCCCCTGTTTTAAAAGCCTGTTCATCTATATTGTATTTGGGATGATGCCAGCTATAGACTGAACCGCTTTCCTCGCTTCCGGTACCGAGAAAGAAAAAGGCCCCCGGAAAGTGTTGCAGGTAAAAGGCAAAATCCTCACCCGCCATCACCGGTTTTTCCAACTCCCGGACCGACGAATCTCCATGCAATTTACGGGCTTCTGCCCGGAGCCGGTCCACGGCCCATTCGGTATTGACGAGCGCGGGATATCCCGGGTCAAATTGATATTCGTATGAGGCTCCATGGGCATGCGTAATGCCGTCAACAATTCGTTCCATCCGCTGATTGATATGTTGAGCCGTTTCCTCCGAAAACGACCGTACGGTTCCGATCATACGGGCAAACTCCGGAATAATGTTGTGAGCCGATCCGGCCTCAATTTTGCCTACGGTAACCACGGAGGGTTCATTCGGATCAATACTTCGGCTCGAAATCGTTTGCAGAGCCCCAACAATTTCGGAGGCCACTACAATCGGATCCACCGTATCATGCGGTGCGGCCGCATGGCCGCCTGAACCGCGCACGACGATATTGAATTCATCGGGTCGCGCCATCAGGGGACCGCTTCGCACGCCGATCTGTCCGGGTTCCAAGTCCGGATAGGTATGCAACCCGTAAATAACATCGACGTCCTGTTCCTGCAGAAATCCGTGCTCGCACAATATCCGTCCCCCGCCCGGCAATTTTTCCTCTCCCGGCTGAAAAATCAACAGAACACGTCCCCTGATATGATGCTGAAAATCCTTCAATATGCTGGCCGCCCCGAGCAAATTCGCCGTATGGGCGTCGTGACCGCAACAGTGAGCTACGCCGGGATGCCGTGATATAAAATTCGATTTGTGCGTTCCCTCTTCATCTATGGCCAACGCATCGATATCGGCCCGGAGGGCGACCACGGGTCCCCCGTCCGCCTCTTTCCCCTCTATAACACCGACACACCCGGTATTCAGGGGACGCTCGCAGGGGATGTCCATCTCCTTCAACTTCTCCACAATATACTCGGTCGTCTTTTCCTCCTGATAACTCAACTCCGGGTATTGATGCAGGTGACGGCGTATTTCGACCATCTCCGGGAAATGGTGATTCGCCCGCTCTTTAAGTTCTTCGTAATACATGCTGAATCTTTTTACAATCGCGTTATTGAGGATTAGCCATCCATCGATGCATTTTCGGGTACGCCGCGTTTATGACGCAAACCTAAACATATGAAGCAAATAACAGATAGTGAAATTTTTTGCAGGCTGTCATTTAAAACCCGGGCGTCCCGAAAGCTTTCGGGATAGAAATATCCAGCCGTTTACTGCTTTACCGGGACGTATGCCTCATCTCGCTTTTTTGAACCTGGTAACTTATTTTGCTTTTGGCTGCATAATTCAAATGCTTCAGAACCGTCCGCCCGGGTTTTAAATGGGATCCTTGCAAGGAAAGGGGAGGGAGTTATCATATGTTGGTGCCGTGTACATTAAAGGGTGTCGTTCGTTATATTGTATGTCTATTCGTATATGTCTCACGATGAATTGCAGGTAAAGGCTGTATTTTTCTTGAAATTCAGTGGTGTACTGGGGAAATCGTACCGATAAAACCGGTCTGACCACAGAACATTTTGTTAGCCTGTCGAATGCTACCGAGTCGAAGCGTAATTATTATGTAGAAACTCATCCTATGGACAGCAATATACAACTTCGAAAAACGGAAGATGGATCGCCTACGCTTTATTCATCTGCCTATGATCAGACCTATCATAATCCCGGCGGGGCGGTGAGCGAAAGTCGGCATGTATTCTTTGAGCAGTCCGGACTTCAGCAGATGCTTGAACGGGGAGATTCGGTTACCATCCTGGAGATTGGTTTCGGGACCGGGTTGAATTTACTGCTTACCCTGGACCTTTATTTAGGCTATGGCCATAACCAATCGTTGACGTATCACACGATAGAAGCGGCCCCCATATCGACGGAATTGGCACAATCTCTCGATTACAGCTCCTTTCTTCGGCATCCCGAACAGCTTGACCTGCTTCCGGATATTTTCGGAGATCTTCAACCCGGCATGAATGCACCCGGGGTTTTTGACTCACTTGATTTAAACATATTCGTGGGGACCTTTAACGACTATCCCGCCTCTGCTATCAAGGCCGATTTTATTTTTCATGATGCTTTTTCGCCGGATGTGAACCCGGAGCTCTGGAAAGGGGAAACGTTCCAAAAACTGGCGGCCAAAAGTACCGAACAGGCCGTCCTTACCACCTATTGTGCCGCCTCCCGGGCCCGGGGGGCGATGTGCTGGGCCGGCTGGACGGTGGCCCGGGCTCCGGGCGCCCTCGGGAAGCGGGAGATGTCGGTAGCCTCGCTGGATGCTTCCCTTCTTGAGGATCGAGGACTTGAACTGGTGAACAATGAACGGCTCGCCCGACGCTATGACATCGGTGATTTCGACTGAAGAATATTCTGTCCCCGCTCCCTGATTGTATCAAGCAGCCTTCCCAGGAATTTGTCGCCGTACATCCGTTCGATATGATCCATATCCGCTATCACATACAACTGCTGTTCGCAGCGGGAAAGAGCGACATTCAGCAGGCGGGGGACCGTAAGTCCATTCTTGGTTTCGTCAAACGGACGAACCGTAAAATGCCGGCGTCGCCGATTCTGCAACTCGCCGGTCATCACCGTATCAAAAATAACGACCCTTTTTTCCCGGCCCTGGAACGTGTGGATCGTCCCCACCTCGACCTCCCGGTATCCCTCGGCCGTCAGCATCCGACGGTAATCGTAGACGGTGCTGCGAAAAGGTACGATCACCCCGATATCCGTCATTCGCACCTGTTCCTTCAGCACTTTCTGCTGGACGATACGTTTAAGGAGGAACTGGTGGACTTCATTGACCGGGCTGAATCCCCGCCGCTGTTCATTTTTAGTCAAATACGGCTCATACCGTGAACTGTCGGCTAAAGCGATCAATTCACGCTTGCGCGATCCTTCCTCCTGGTTTTCCATCTCCTCGCCGGCCGTTTTCAGTCGTCCCTCGTAGAAGACCGAACTGACGATCTGCGCAAGCTGTGCCTTGAGTCGATACTGCTGATCAAAAAAGCAGGTCAGCGGTCGGTTGTCATCATGCCACCTGAAGAGATCTTCCGTCGATTCCGCGTCGGACACCCATCCGAAAATATCCTTTTCCAGAAACTGTTTCGATTCGTTTCGATTGGTAAGGGCAATCGGCGGAAGCTGCATGGGATCACCCACAACCACAATATGGCTCTTCGCTTTGCGAGCCAGGGCAATCAGGTAAGGCAGATTTGCCATCGATCCCTCGTCGATAATCACGGCGTCGAACGACAAATCCCGAAATAAATCGGACGTGCATACGCGGGCGAGCGTCGTGGCCACCAGTTGTTGTTTCTCCAGTTCCACGCGCTCATTGACTTGCTGCAACCGTTCGATTCTCTCTTCCAGCGCTTCTTCTCCGCCATCCGATTCCACGCGACGGCTCACCAGTTCATGGGTGCGTTCGACTTCCTCCAACTCCGGATCATCCGGATCCATCTCCTCGAGCTGCTGTTCCAGCTTATAAAACTGCTGAAGCCGCTCGTCCAGCCTGGCCGCTTTCTCCTTTCTTTTTTGTTCTTTCTGCTCCAATACATTGTCAAACGTGCGATCCAGCAGCCATTTATCGTCCAGCGCCGGCTCCCCGAATCGAACACTTTGACGGGTTACCTCCTGCATATTCAGGGACTCTCCCGCCTGTAGCACATTCAGCAACCCGACGTCCACTGCCCGATTGGTATTCGACGCCAACAGCACTTTTTTATCCTGTCGCAGGTAATTTACCGCCATAAAGCCGAGGGTCGCCGTTTTTCCCGTTCCCGGGGGACCCCAAACGTACAGCGTTTGATTTAACAGCGCCTTCCGCAAAGCTTCACGCTGGGCCTCGTTGCGCATTTCATCATCCAGCACATCCTCATCCTCCACTTCGTAAATAGCCGCATGTTCCTCGATGTGCGGATCAAAAAGAGCCCGGATGCGCTCCCGTGTGGTCTCTTCCTCCTCGCGGGTCCGGGTCAGCTCCTCGCGCACCTTCAACAACACGAAGTCATTCTCCCACTCCAACTCCACCCGATTAATGGTTTCGCCGAAATCCTCCGGAAAGCAAAGCGTTATTTGCCCGTTGTCCATATTCACCGGTTGCACCTCAAGCGATTTTCCCTCCAGCTCGGCCCGGATCACCTCGGCATATTGAATCGAGGCATTGTGCGTGTCGAAACGATAATGATATTCGCCCTCCCCGCGATAGCTCTGGCGCTCCCCGTTAAAGAGGATATCATGAGAAGGCTGCTCGCGAACCGCCTCAATTTCATCGTCCACCGCTTCCAGGGCGGTTTCCAGTAAGTCTTCAAAGTTAAATGACACGTGATATTAAGTTTCGTTTTTCGATAGATGAAAAGCGGGCTTCAAGGATTACACTGCCCGGAGCTCAACGAACGCGCCCCAAACGCACAATAATTCGGCTACAGGAGGCTTTCAGCTTTAACCCGAAAAGTTCGCAGGACTCCTGATCATACAACCGCCCCTAAATATACAAAATTGACCATCGATATGAGTAAGAGTCACCCGAATCGATTTCTTTTCAATAAATTTTCCAAAACGGGAGCCGTCTGTCGAACTTTCCGAATCGTAACGAGAATCCCGAAAGCTTTCGGGACGCCCGGGTTTTTCAAGCACCCCCCGCGAATCTACTGATCCCAGAGTTCGGAGCGGATGGTTTCCGCGCTTTTGGGGGCAATTTCATAGGCCAGTCGCAGGCGGCTTTTCTCCGGGATTTTGGCTTCCACCATCGGCGCGCTATTCGGCGTATAGATAATCAAGTCGGTCTCTCGCACAAACAGGGGCAGCGATTTGCCGTACACCGATCCCGCCAGGAACGATCCCTCGAAATTCAGTGCCGACTTCAGATTGCTAATTAACTTCGAAATGGATTCTTCCTCGCCCGTTACCAGTCCGATGGTATCCATACCCGCCCGATCAACCATCGAGAGCAGAAAATCACTGGAAAATCCATACACGATGGGCAGCAGCAAACCGGATTCCGACAGACTTTTAAACTTGCTCAGCAGTTGAATGGGCACGAAAAGCGCATCATAATTTATAGCCTTGTTGAACTGATCCTCATTGATCACCCGGCTTTTCACGCCCACCTGCCGCTCTATGGCCTCGGCCAGCATACCCCCGAGTTCATCCGTCTCCCCGACGCTGGCACACGTCTCTATGCGATCGGGCCACTCCAGGTACTGCAACTGTTCGTTGTACACCAGGTCGATTTCCTTTTCATCCAGCCCGTAGCCGATCAATTCTTCCAGCATACCCCGCATCTTGCGGGCTCCGATCTCCAGGCGTTCAGACTTATTGAGGCGCGTAGTCTGGCGCTCGACGATAAAACCGCGACCCTGTTCACTCCGCAGCATGCCCTCTTCCCTCAGAATATGATAGGCCTTACGGACGGTATGAAAACTGGCTTCCAGTTGTTGTCCCAATTCACGCGTCGACGGCAGGACCTCTCCCACCTGGAACTGTTTGGTGGTGATCATCAACCGAATACGATCGGCGATATATTTGGCGGAATGCTGTGCCACAAATGGTTTTATCTACGACATTGATAAATATAGTTCAGCCCGCACATCGCGACCTGGAAATAGGAAAACCCGGCGTCAACCGGGCCAAAAAGAAATTACATTTTATCGGTAGTCACATCTCTGTACTGTTCTCTCCACCTACCCAGGAATTCCTCATTGTGATCTTGCAACAAGACGTAAAATTTTTTCATCTCCTGCATACGCTCCGAAATATAATCAGCCTCCTCGCCTATATGTTTTTCGGCCTTGCGATACAAGCGATCAACAGATTTAATATTCTGCTCCAACTGATCATTACGATTCATAAACAGTCGCCCGAACAGGTTCATCACCGGCTTATAATAATCCTTGCGATCGCCGGGAACCCATACCTTCTCAATCAGACCGTTATCTTTCAGACGACGGCAAACCTGGGATATCGGTCCCTTGCTCATATCAAGTTTGTCAGCCATATCATCAAGCGACTGGGGATCTTCAGATATAAAAAGAAGTCCCAATATACGCCCCATAAGGGTATTCAAACCAAACGAACTATTCTGGTCGGCAAAATTGGCTATGACCTCCTGTGCCAGACGAAATTCTCTTGGATCCATATTTTGTGGAATAAAAGGTTAATGTCATGTCATGAGACAAAGGGCTGGCAGGCCATGTCCAATGTCTCTATGCTTTATTTCAAAATAAGCAAATATTTTATATGGTGGAAATACTAAATAACTTTTCTTTTTCAGGTTGTTGCTTCGGGAGTTTGCCGGGGCCGGGCGGCTGTTCCTCGATTGAAAATTTTTACATGCGGTTTTGCTGGACCAACTTCAGTCTTTAGTAAATTCATGCTTACTTGCCGTTTACCATGAACTGTTCGAAAAATTTTTAGTTCTCTGAACAGCCGCCCGGCCCCGGCAAACTCCCAAACATCACCCTTTTTAGTTATCGAGCAACTTTTTTAACTCGGAGACCAGTAAAAGCGACTCAACGGGGGTCATCCGGTTCGGATCGCAGGCTTCCAGTTTATTTTTCACCGTTTCGAGATTGGGATCCAACTGCTCCTGGAAAAGGGACATTTGCGGTATTTCTTCCTGCTTTTCCATTTCTTTTGCCGCTTTTGAAGCCGCTTGCTTTTTGGTGGCTCCTTTTTCTATCGTACCGTTCTCGCTTGGCAGGTCAACGCTGTGCTCCTCGAGGTTGTTTAAAATCTCCCGGGCGCGTTCCACCACCACCGACGGGAGGCCGGCCATATCGGCCACCTGTATGCCGTAACTGTGGTCCGCCCCGCCGCGCTCCAGCTTTCGCAGAAACACGATCTTTCCATCATGTTCTTTCACTTTCACGTTGTAGTTGACAATACGCTCATACATTTTCTCCAGCTCATTCAACTCGTGATAGTGCGTGGCAAACAGGGTTTTCGCGGCTACGGACGATTGATTGTGCAGGTATTCGGCCAGGGCCCAGGCTATGCTTATGCCGTCGAATGTACTCGTTCCCCTGCCCACTTCGTCCAGCAGGATCAGGGAACGGTTGGTCGCATTATTGAGAATATTGGCCGCCTCGTTCATCTCTACAAGAAACGTACTCTCTCCGGCCGCCAGGTTATCGTGGGCACCGACGCGGGTAAAAATCTTGTCCACTAGTCCAATGTGCGCCTCCTCAGCCGGCACATAGCATCCCACCTGGGCCATCAGGACAATCAGGCCGGTTTGACGCAGAATAATGCTTTTCCCGGCCATGTTGGGACCCGTAATGATCAAAATTTGCTCATCCTCGTTGCCCAGGTAAACGTCGTTGGGGATAAAAGGCTCTCCCATCGGCAGCGACTTCTCCACGACGGGGTGTCGGCCGTTTTTGATATTGATCACATCGCTCTCATCGACCGTCGGTTTTGCGTAATTGTTCTTGTAGGCAACCTCGGCAAAACTCTGGAGACAGTCGAGCCGAGCCACGGCCCGGGCGATCTGCTGAATCTCCTCGGCAAAATCGGCGACATACGTTCGCAGCTCCTCGAAAATCTCATACTCCAGCTTCTTGCTGCGTTCCTCGGCGGAAAGCACTTTCTCCTCGACCTCTTTCAACTCCGGCGTAATATATCGCTCGGAATTCACCAGGGTCTGTTTTCGCTCGAAGTGTTCCGGGACCTTGTCCGTATGCGTGTTGGTCACCTCGATATAGTAGCCGAACACCTTGTTATAGCCGATTTTCAGGGACGGTATCTCGGTTTCCTCGCTCAACTCGTCCTTAAGTTCGGCGATATAATTCTTTCCGTTGCGGGCCACATCGCGAAATTCATCCAGCTCATCATTAAACCCGTCGCGTATGAGTCCCCCGTCGCGCACGCTGGTCGGCGGGTCCTCCACCAGCGCCCGGGCAATTCGATCTATGACATCCTCCATATCGTTCAGCTCATCCCGAATATCCTCCAGCATCGGTTCGTCGAGCTTGGAAAAGCACTCCCTGATCACCGGAATCTGCTGCAGGGAGAGCTTGAGCTTTTCGAGGTCCCGGGCATTCGAGCGACCCACGCTGATGCGCGACATCAGGCGCTCGAGGTCGCCCACTTCGTCGAGTTCCTCCCGCAACGTCTCCCGCACGTCATGATCGATTTGCAGGGCCTCGACAGCATTCAGGCGCCGGGTAATCGGGTCCAGTTTCTTCAGCGGCCGCATCACCCACTTGCGAAGCAGCCGTCCGCCCATGGCCGTCTGGGTCCGATCCATAATCGAGATAAGGGTTCCCTCGATTCCTCCTTCCTGCAGACTGGTGGCCAATTCCAGGTTGCGTTTGGTCGAGGCGTCAAGCGCCATGAAGCCCCGATTTTCAAAGGCCGTCAGCCGCCGTATATGTCCCAGGGAAGCTTTTTGCGTCTCCTGCACATAGTGTAAAAGGGCCCCGGCGGCAACCTGGGCTTTATCCATCGATTCCACGCCAAACCCTTTCAGGGAATGGGTTTCAAAATGGTCCGTCAAAAGGTTATACCCGTAATCTCCGTCGTACACCCAGTCTTCAATTTCGGTAAGATGATATTCATCGCTATCTTGTGGCAGAATATCCGCATCATCTGACGGAACGAGTAACTCGGCGGGATCAACCGACTGCAGCATGTCGGGCAGTTCGTCGCGGGAGATCTCACAAAGCTGAAATTCGCCCGTCGAAATATCGGAGAAGGCGACTCCGACCGTTTTTCCAGATTCATACAATGACATCAGGTAATTATTGCGATTATGATGGAGCAGTTTTTCCGACAGGGTTACGCCCGGGGTGGTAATCTCTTTGACTTCCCGGCCGACCACC
This sequence comes from uncultured Balneolaceae bacterium, assembly GCA_964421495.1. Lineage (GTDB taxonomy): Bacteria > Bacteroidota > Rhodothermia > Balneolales > Balneolaceae > CAJXOW01. The sequence goes on from CAYQXO010000011.1 coordinate 36,423, forward strand.
TTTTTTCCTTTTTCTTTAGCCTCGGAAGGCTCCTCGGTCTGTTCGCAGATGGCAACCCGATGTCCCCGCTTCACCAATTTGGGCAGATACGTTTCCAGGGCATGATAGGGAAATCCGGAAAGCGGCGTCTGGTCGCTGCCGTTGTTGCGACGCGTCAGGGTAATGCCCAATTCATCGCTGACCAGCTTGGCATCGTCGCCGAACGTCTCGTAGAAGTCACCAACGCGAAAGAGAAGAATCGTACCTTCATATTCTTCCTTGATCTGCCAGTATTGCTGCATTAAAGGTGTTTTATCGCTGGAACTCATGTGGCTGGTATTACGTATTTATGTATTGAAGATTACCGGCAATTTATGCGAAATTATTACAATTTTCTAAACCAGATCCGACCCCTTGTAAAGTGAAAAGATTCAAAGCTTTTGGCAAACGTATTCTAAATTTGATATTGGAGAAGGATATCTTCTTCAATGCATCCGCTATTACGTTCAATTTGATCCTGTGTGCAATCCCCTTTACGCTCATTCTGATTTCAATTATAGGATATCTCCTGTCCATCGAACAGGCCTACTTTGAAATACTTCGGTACGGACAGGAATTGCTGCCCCGTATAATTTACGAAGGAAACCCGTCAGATGTTACCGGCACCATGTCACTCAAGGAGCTGCTGGATCCCCTCATCCAGAAACGCCGCGTTTACGGTATCGTGGGGTTATCAGTTCTCATAATATTTTCGTTGGGATTGTTCTCAACCGTCAAACATGCCATATTCCAGGTTTTCGGCATTGAAGACCGGAAACACCCGGCCCTCGAATGGCTCTACAGCTTCCTGGCCCTGGGCGTTGTCGGGGGGATATTTGTCTTTTTCAGCATCGTCATATCGGTGCTCTCCCTCATTCCCCTGAACGAAATAGCGTTGTCGATCGGCACCTATGAACTCCAGTTCAACTGGCTTTACGAGCTGATCAACATTATGTTGCCGCTCCTGTTTACCTTTTTCCTGTTTTTTGCAATTTTCCGATACCTGAGCGAACGGCGCATAGCCAAACGCGTCGCCCTGGTCGGGGCAGGCGTTTACACGAGCTTATTCGAAGGGGCTAAAATATTCATCAGCATATATATCGACCGAACCTTTGAGGTCTATCAATATTTTTACCAGGGATATTCCGTATTGATCCTCCTCGGGATCTGGACGTTTTACTCAGCTTTTTTGCTGGTTCTCTCCGCTATCATTGCACGCGCCTATCAGGATGTATATCATCCTCCCACACATCCCCAAGAAAATCCGTACGATCTTATTTCCTGATATGACTGTTTCCGAAGACCTCAATCGACATATATTGCCCGTGGACTTTTACCTGCGATCGCCTGTCACTCAAATCGCCCGCGACCTGCTGGGGACCTATTTATGTACCCGGCTGGGTGACGGTACGCGTACCTCGGGGATGATTGTTGAAACGGAGGCGTATGCCGCGCAGAATGATAAAGCTTGTCACGCAAGTGGATATAACCGCACCGAACGCAATGACGCTATGTTCCGGGCCGGCGGCATCGCATACATATATCTCTGTTACGGGATCCATCATCTCTTTAACGTGGTTACCAACCGGGAGGGGGAACCCGAGGCGGTGCTGATCCGGGCCGTTAAGCCCGAAGAGGGACTTGATATCATGCAACGGCGACGCGGACATTCAAGTGTCCGGCCGCAATTAACGGCCGGGCCCGGACGCCTTACCCAGGCACTGGGCATCGACCAATCTCAATATGGGCAGGATCTACAGTCGGAACCGATCTGGATCGAGGATCGCGGCATCAAGGTAGCAAGCGAGGAAATTGAGACCAGTCCACGCATCGGGGTCCATTATGCCGGCGAAGACGCCGAAAAGCCGTGGCGATTCACTCTTGCCGGCAGTCGGTGGACCAGCCGGTAAAGAACTTTTATAACTCATGTACACCAATCCATGGAGGACCCTTACCGACCAAATCCTTTGTAAAAGCGGCAAAAGATAGACCGACCGGCTTACCTATTCTCCAAACGCCTAATTCCTTCCCCGATTTAAAAAGAAACCTCCCTTTAGCCCCATCACGAACAAAAAAACGGCAGACCATCGCAGCCGGCTGTCAAAAACCGTACTGTTATGGTCTGCCGTTTCGTAATCGTTCTTCCGAAAATTTATATCACATTCCGTCCATCAAAGACTGAAAGCGATCAGGGAGCGGCCGAATCACTTTGGGCATCAGGACCCGGCTGCATCTCCTTATATCGTTTCAACAGCTCTTTGTTCTGACGCATGGCCTGTCCGATTTCCTTGAATCGCTCCATGGTTATGCCAGTGGACTCAATTGCTTCCGTAATGTCCTGGCGAGCCGATTTTTGAGCCTCTTCCACTCGAGGTTGGATACTATCCATTTTATCCTGCTCCTCGTCAGTCACATCAACTTTATCCTTCATCTTTGGACTCTGCCGGCTCATCATAATTTGCTGAAAGCGCTTAAAGGTAAGACCTTCATCCTCCACGATACTCTGCATGTCAGAACGTGCTTGAGACTGTATTTTTTGCGCTTTCTGCATGGCCTCGGCAAAGTTCTCCAGCTCCTCGTCCGTAATACTGGAAGGATCCACCGATTGCTGCTTCTGCTGCAAGTTGGGAGCATTCTGCCCCTGTTGTTGCTGAGGCCCCTGTTGTTGCTGTTGCTGCTGTGGTTGCTGTGGTTGCTGATCTTGCGGAGAAGGCTGCTCGGAGTCATCCGAACCGCAGCCCACCATAAGCCCCGCTACCAAAACAACAGAAATTAGATATCGCATAGAACTAGAACTCATAATTAAATTCGTTATTTACTGGTTAAAAATATTTTGATTTGAAACTCCTGGTATTTCAGAAGCTACTTACTGCTCGGAGCCGTTGTCCTTATCTTTATCTTTCTTATCCCTGGACTTGTCCTTTTTCATCTTCATCTTCTTTTTCTGCATGTTGCGCTGAATCTTCTTGAAGCGCTTGGCCAGACCCTTATTCTGTCGCAGCGCCTTTCCAATTTCCTGAAAACGCTGTTGAGACATGCCCGTCGTTTCGATGGCATTCATCATCTTTTTACGAGCCTCTTTGTTTGCCGACTGAATTTTAGGCTGGAGATTCTTCATCTGCTTTTGCTCTTCGTCGGTCATATCGACCTTGCCCTTCATCTTTTTACTTCCCTTACTCATCATAATCTGCCGAAAACGCTTGTAGCTCAAGCCTTCATCTTCAACCATCTTCTTGACATTGGCTTGTGCTTCCATTCGGATCTGCTGGGCTTTTTGCATGCCCTCTGCAAACGTTTTAAGCTCTTCATCCGTGATGCTGTCAGGATTTACCTGATTTTTCTGAATCATCGGTGACTTCTTGGAAGGACTTTTTTTCCCTTGCTGTCCCAGGGCAATGCCCGTAATAGTGAAAAAGCAGACAATTAATATTGCACTCGTTTTAAATAGGCGCATAGGATATAATTTACTTTTAATTTTCTGACAAATGGTGAATTAATTTACTTATTATTTAACAGTTTTCTAAAAAAAGATAAAAATGGGTCCAAATTTTTTCCGTACTATTTTTATATAAAAAACTGAAAAATATTAACGACGGTAGACTATTAAACAAAAAAAGATAGCTTCAACAAATTGAATTGGTAAATTCAACACGAACATAATTATAAAAAACGTCTGACTATACAACCACTCAGGCAGTTACTTATTATACAGGAACCTGAAATAAAGTATTTAATCTTTTATTTTAAGATTGTATATTTAGGGTCATTCTGGCAGGTCTGCATGCCGTGCGGTATTTTTCAGGTCAGCAGAGAACGATAATCCAAAAAGTATTAAGTCTCATGCGTAATTCTCGTTTTTTAATTCTCACTATCTTTATTGTAGCTGCAGCTTTGCTACGCCTGGTTCCTCATCCGCCGAATTTCTCCCCGATTATAGCGATTGCTTTGTTTGGCGGTGCCTACTTTAGCCATCGGGGAGCTGCTTTTATCGTACCTCTGCTTGCGATGGGGATTGCGGATCTTTTTCTTGGCTTTCATCAGGTGATGCCGTTTATCTACGGTTCCTTTTTACTGATCGTGGGAATCGGATTTTATTTAAAGTCCAACAAGCGGGTGCTTCCGATTCTTGGCGGGACGATTGGAGCTTCCATCCTGTTTTTCCTCGTTTCGAACTTTGGAGTCTGGCTTACGGGAACGATGTATCCCATGACGTTCAGCGGTCTGACGGCCTGTTACACCGCCGCCATCCCGTTTTTCCACAACACACTGTTAAGCGGTCTCCTGTATTCCGGTGTACTCTTTGGCAGTTTTGAACTGCTCAAACGGAAGTATCCTGCGCTTGCTACCAGCTCGTAAAGGAAGCTGGTTCCGAATCAGTCGATGTTGGGATAGGATCCCAGTATTTTGACAAACGTACTTTTATTCCGTACCTCGGCGAGCATTTCCCTGACTCCCTCTTCCGTTTGATGGCCGTAAAAGTCGACGAAGAAATAATAATTCCAGGCTTCCCGGCGGGAGGGACGTGATTCGATTTTGCTCATGTTAATGTCATGCTCGCGCATGGTCTGCAGAATTTCCACGAGGGAACCGACCCGGTCGGGAGCCCCGAACATGATCGAGGTTTTATCGTCCCCGGTGGCATTCGCCGATTCCGTCGAAAGCACCAGGTAGCGCGTAGTATTCCCCTCTACACTCTGAATATTGTCGGCCATGACGTTCAACCGGTACGTATCCGCCGCCAGAATGTTGGCGATGGCCGCAGAATGTCTATCCCGGGTTGCCTCTTGTGCTGCGTGAATACCGTCCTGCGCCTCCTCGATCGTTGCACCCGTCAAATGATTGTCCAGCCACTTGCGGCACTGGGCGACGACCTGGGAGTGTGCATATATCACTTCAATATCCTCCAGACTTTCAGCCCGGCTCAACAAGTGATGAGTAATAGGCAGCGTTATCTGGGCGCAAATTTTTAAATCGGAAGTGGCAAACATATCCAGCGTGTGATAAACGGCTCCCTCCATCGAATTTTCAACCGGCACGACCCCATAATTCGCCTTTCCCCGGGCCACCTCAAGAAAAACCTCCTCGGTGGTGGGCTGGGCCGAATAATGCAAACTGGAGCCGAACTTTTTCGTGGCTGCCTGATTGGTATAGGAAGCCTCCGGCCCCAGGTAGGAAATCCGCAACGGCTTTTCCAGGTGCAGCGAACTCGACATTATTTCACGATATATGGCGTGCAAAGCATGATCAGGCATCGGACCCTCATTCATATCCGTAATCTTTTTAAAAACTTCCTGCTCGCGATGAGGGGCGTAGAAAGACATCCCCTGCTCATGTTTATAACGGCCAATTTGCTGCACCACCCTCGTTCGTTCATTCAGAATGTCAATTAATTCCCGGTCAATTTTATTGATTCGTTTGCGAAGTTTATCTAAATCCATCCTATCAATGTAATATTTAAGTTGTCACAACAGTTATACTGCTACCCGTCTTGCCTAAAGGCGTCCGAAACCTCACT
>CAYQXO010000012.1:0-40618 GCA_964421495.1 uncultured Balneolaceae bacterium
CGGTGGGTGTTCAGAAGCACTTAAATTATGCAGCTAAAAGCAAAGTGTTGAAAAGCCCGATCATTTAGTGCATAAGGCACCATTGCAGTAGAGCTGGAGGCGGCTGGATATTTTTGGCTGATGAACACCCACCGCCGGTTCTTCATAGCGCTCCGACCCGATTTGTTTTTATACGAGTTTCAAAAGTAACATCAAGTTAACGCTTATTTATATGCTTACGCAGACTCTCTCGCCCATTTTCAGCCGCTTCATTGCGACGATCCTGCTCGGAATTGTGACCGGCGGCGCGCTGATCGGCTGTTCACAGAATGATGCACAGAACAGATTTGAAAACGAGGCCTTCAGAGAACCGGCCGGCTATACCGCGACCGACGTTAGCGGCGACGTTCAGGAAGAAGACGAAGACGACTGGCGAATTGCTCCCATGTTTCGGGGCACCATTCGCGTTCAGACTCCCGCTTTTCCAAATCCCGTCACTGCCGGACAGGATATCGAAATCGAAATTTATATCCTGGGAATCGAATCGGTTTCCTCCATCGAGGTGTTGACCAGGGACGAGAACAGGAACTGGCAATTGCTCGAAAGCGAAAACACTCCCGAAACCGGTCTCCTGACTTTTCGCATTGACCCCCGCCTCTTCTCCTATACGGGAAACTTCGAAAACGCCATTGGCCTGCACAGGATGATATTTTTTGACTCGAATGACAACGTCATTACCTACGGCGACGTCAAAATTGAATAATTGAACCTGTCGAAAAACCGGGGAGGGGTCTTCAGCCAGGGAAATTCAGCTGATTGCTGCTTTACGTAAGCATGAATTTGAAATAACGGGTAGTAGGTATTAAACTTTTTCAGCCGTTATGCTGAACATCCCAAGTGCTTCAGACCCCTCCCCGGTTTTTCGACAGGTTTAAGCTCGAATCAGCGTACTACACTCGGGGCAATAATGGACCCTCCGTTCCCTTCTTAATGATATTTTTCCCGAAATTAAAATTGATCTATCTCTGTAATCTTTCGATTTTGTAACGTAGTGACGTAATTTTCTGGGAGTCTGTCGGACTTTTCGGATCGTAGCGAAAAAAGTCTGGTTTGAGGTAGATTTTGCAATAGATTTATAAAAGTCCGACAGACTCTTGGTGAAGATTGAAATATGTAATGTAAATCAGATTCTGACGCGGCGACGATGGAGAAACCGACTTCGGCTCAAAAACAGATACTGGACAAACTTCTGTATCCGGAACCTTTTGAAAAGGTCCAGGAAGAGACGGGTATGGATTACGGGGTGTTGCGCGATGAGCTGATCTCTTTAATCAGCTATGGGTACATCGTTGCTTATGAGTCGGAGGAAGGACCGGAAACCGATTTACACTTTTACGATAACGACAATCTGCAACTTTTTACATTCAAGGCAACCAAACAGGGGTTGACGGCGTTGCGTATGTGACTTCTCATTGCCGGTTTCCCCATACGAGCGAGGATTTGTATGAAATATGAAATTGAAATGGATCAACAGCGTACGGAGCTTGATTTATCGGTAGAATCCGGTAAAGTCGAGCACGACGGACAAAACCATACGTTCCAATTCTGGCAGCAAGACAACGGACGCTACCTCCTCCGTATAGGCCGAAAATTATATTCCCTGGATAACGTGAGTCGGGACGGTGCTGAGCTGACATTTACGCTGAACGGCCAATGGATGACGGCCCGGGTGAGGGATGAACAGGAATTACTGCTGGACAAACTAGGCTTTGAAAAACCGGGGGAAGTGGCCGAAGGCAATCTCAAGGCTCCCATGCCCGGAAAAATCCTGGATATCATGGTTGAGGAAGGTGATAAGGTGCAACTGGACGACCCTGTGATTATATTGGAAGCCATGAAAATGGAAAATGAACTCAAAGCTCCCACGACCGGCATCGTCCAAAATATACATGTCGTGAAAGGCGATTCGGTGGACAAGAACACAATATTACTGGAGATCGAAGCTGGTGGATAAATTTATTATTCAGGGAAATACCCCCCTGCAAGGCGAAATACCAATTAGCGGATCCAAAAACGCGGCCATGCCCGTTATGGCTGCGACTCTTCTGGCGGATGGGCCCACAGTGATCCATGCCGTCCCCAAACTCAAGGATATCTACACCTTTAATAATGTATTGCGCATCACGGGCGCTCAGGTTGACTTTGACGAAGAACGCAACAGGCTGACCATCGATCCCTCGCATGTAACGCACCTCGAGGCTCCCTACGACCTGGTTCGGAAAATGCGTGCCTCTTTCTATATGCTCGGGGCCCTGCTGGGCCGGTACGGTCGCGCCAAAGTATCCCTGCCCGGCGGATGTGCCTGGGGACCGCGTCCCGTCGACCTTCACCTGAAAGGCCTGCGCGCCTTCGGGGCCGACATCGAATTGGATAACGGATATGTCATCGGAAACGCGCCCGACGGAAAATTAGAGGGGGGCACCTTCCGACTCGATCCCAGCAGTGTGGGAGCCACCATCAACCTGCTGCTGGCCGCGGTTCGTTCGCAGGGGACGTTCACAATAGAAAATGCCGCCCGCGAACCCGATGTGGTACAACTCTGTTCGGTGCTAAAGCAAATGGGCGGACATATCGAGGGCGTGGGGACTAAAACCCTCACCATTAAAGGGGTGGACACCCTTGAAGGCGTGGAAGTCCAAAATGATCCCGACCGGATAGAAACAGGCACCTTCATGATTGCCGGGGCCATGCATCCCGACTCCGAAATCACCCTCACCCAAACCCGTCCCGAAGACCTCGGCGAATTTCTCCAAATTTTCAAACAACTCGATGCCGAAACCCGGGTCGAAGACGATCGTATCCACGTGAGCGCTCCCTCGCAACTCAAACCGCTCTCCATAGAAACCGCCGTTTACCCCGGGTTCCCCACCGACCTGCAGGCCCAGTGGTCCACCATGATGACCCAGGCCGAAGGGACCTCGACGGTCACCGACCATATCTACGACGACCGATTCAACCACGTCCCCGAGCTGGTCCGACTGGGAGCCTCCATCACCGTCAAAGAAAACACCGCTCATATCCACGGCAGAACCCCCCTGCAGGGAGCCTCCGTCATGAGCACCGATTTAAGAGCCAGCGTTAGCCTGGTACTGGGTGCAATGATCGCGAAAGGCGAAACCGAAGTGCGCCGCATCTATCACCTCGACCGCGGATATGAAAACCTGGAAGAAAAACTCAACAATGTGGGCGCACACATCCGCAGAGTTCCCGACGAAGATCAACCCTAAGAATTGGTCGGACGCTCCGAATAACAATTAAAAATCTTCGGTTTGATCCCATTTGGCCCGAATTGAACGTAAATTAGTGTCGCTATTCAAGAAAAATCAGCTCAATCCTTCAAAATCCGGCTTCATCACAGTAGCGTTGCAACAGCCAGATCGAAGCCCGGAGGTCGTGGAAAAATCCGGGGCGGCCGTGTTTCTGTAAAACTAAAAATTTTTCGAACAGATTCTGTCAACCGCTGCAAATAATGAATTTGCGGGCACCTGAAGTGATGCAGCAAAGCCGTGAAAAAAATTTTCAATCGGAAGAAACACGGCCGCCCCGGATTTTTCCACGACCTCCCATTATTTACATTTTACATATTTAGTCATTAACCCGTATATTGAGTCGTATGTATAAGGTTTTTCCAATTCTTTTCTCTGTATTGAATCAATCGGTTGACGAGATCTTTTAAATCACTTATAGCAGTCAATGTATTATACAACGGGAAACGTGCAACGAACTACTTTTGCCAATAAGGCTTTGCAAGGTTTGATTACCAATATCATGACCTTGTTGGCATATATTCTATATTCAACCGATCGTGCACGTTCATTTTTCAATGTGTTGAATCCTGTTTACGCAAATTTTAATTATTCGGCTCACAGCTCACTATTATACCCGACAGAGAATACAATTGGCAGTTTCGCTTTCCCGTTCTTTCTAAAAATATTTACCCCTTATCCTATATATGCAAAGGTATTGAGCTGTAGCCGTTTGAAAAGGTTTTTTATAGATGAAAAATCAGATAATTATCCATTCGAGCAATCGGCAGAAGCGTATTGCATTGCTCGAAAACGGCGAACTTGCACAAATCTACATAGAATCTGAGGAAAACACCCGTACGGTAGGCAATATTTACCTGGCCCGTGTCCACCGCGTGATGAGCGGTATACGCGCCGCTTTTATCGACATGGGCACGCCCAAGGACGCTTTCCTCCACTTTTCCGACGCCGGCGACCATCTTGAGGACTATATCAAGATGCTCAACGGCAAGGATGCCATCCCCAAAAACGCCCGCAAGCAAAAGAAACCCGATCATAAAATGTCGGGGTACGAAAAGCAGAACCGGGCCGGCGATATCCTCGCGGCGGGTCAGCGACTGCTGGTTCAGATTGTCAAAGAGCCAATCGGCTCCAAGGGGCCCCGCGTATCCACGGATATCACGATAGCGGGCCGCTTCCTGGTGTTGATTCCCATGGGAGAGTATATTGCCGTATCCCGCAAAATCAATAATTACAAGGAACGACGCCGCCTGAAAGGTATCGTCAAGTCGATGCTGCCCGACGATTTCGGCGTTATCATCCGCACCGTTGCCAAGGGACAGGATAAAGAGGCGATCGAGGATGATATGCGGGAAGTGCTTAAAAACTGGGAAAAGATTCTGGGTCGACTCGAAAAAGCCAAGCCCCCCGCCCTCCTCTATCGGGACCTGAATATGACCGAGAGCCTGATTCGGGATCTGTTTGCCAAGCACTACGATCGGGTGTTGATCGACGACCAGGAACTCTATAAGTCGATCAAGTCGTACGTCAGCCAGATCGCCCCGCAGATGCTGCCCAACGTCGAGTATTACAAAGGCAAGGAGCATATTTTTGACTTCATGAAGATTGCCAAGGACGTCGATTCGATTTTCAGTCCCCGGGTGCGCCTGCCCTCCGGCGGTTACCTGATTTTCGAGCAAACCGAGGCCATGTACGTCATCGACGTCAACTCGGGCCCCTATGCCGCCAAGGAAAAGCAGGAAGACAACTCGCTCAAGACCAATCTCGAATCGGCCCGCGAAGTGGCCAAACAACTGCGCCTCCGGGATATTGGCGGTATCATTGTGGTCGACTTTATCGATCTTAAAAGCGGGAAAAACCGCAAAAAGATCTATGACGAGCTGAAAAAAGAATTCAAAAAAGACCAGGCGAAGACGAATGTGCTTCCGATGAGCGATTTCGGCCTGGTTCAAATAACCCGTCAGCGGATTCGGCCGAGCGTGGTTAACTCGGTCTCGAAAGTTTGTCCCATGTGCGGCGGTTCCGGAAGCATCGTCAGCCGCGACACGATCGTTGCAGACCTGAACAGCTGGCTCAGCAAGTTCAAACACAACACCGACTACCGGGCGATCGACATTTACGTGAATCCCTATCTGAAATCTTTCCTCACACGGGGCTTCCTGAGCAAGCGAGTCCGCTGGATGTTCCGCTACTGGCTTAAAATCACCTTTATCAGCGACGAGAACATATCGCTGAACGAATTCAAGGTAACGCTTGCGGGATCCGACATAGATATCACGGATGCCGTAATGCAGGACGAAAATATCGATGAGTTAATTGAACAGGCCGACAACCGGTTGCAGGAGCTTTCAGCCCGTAAGCGGGATACCAGCAACCTGGAAGTCTTCACGGACGAAACACAGGATGAAGACGAAGAGGAAAAACCCGATCGCAGGGAAGCGTCGAAGAAGCGAAACGGACCCGCAAAATCCAGGAAGAAGTCCCGGTCGAAATCTGACGGAAAAGGATCATCGTCCAACGACGACCAGGACCAAAAAAGCAAGGAGCGGACCTGGGGCGAGAAACGAATGAAAGAAATACCTCCGCCGGACGCTCCCCCCGAGACGTATCAAAACGATAAGAAAAAGGCAAAATCCAAATACTTTAAATCGCAGGACGATTCCTGACGTTACAAGTGGCAGGCCGTCCAATCCGAAAAATCCACACAGAGCAAGCAGTTCGAATACGTTATAGAAATTTTATGAATCATTCTGGAAAGTTAAACGCAACTACGGTACTCGGTGTCATTCACAATGGAAAAGCGGCTATAGGGGGCGACGGACAGGCCACCATGGACAAAACAGTCATGAAAGCCACGGTCCGCAAAGTGAGGCGACTTTACAACAACTCCATCCTCGCCGGCTTTGCAGGTTCCACGGCCGACTCCTTCACGCTTTTCGAACGATTCGAGGAAAAAATCAAGCAATACGACGGTAATATTCAGCGGTCAGCCGTCGAAATGGCCAAAGATTGGCGAAAGGACAAATTCCTGCGAAAATTGGAAGCCCTGCTGGCCGTTATGGACAATGAAACCGCACTGTTGATTTCCGGACAGGGCGACGTCATTGAACCCGACGACAACCTGCTGGCCATCGGAAGCGGCGGCTCTTATGCCCTGGCGGCGGCCCGCGCCCTGAAAGAGGACGCTCCTGAACTTACCGCGCGGCAGATGGTGGAAAAGTCGCTCCATATTGCGGCTGATATCTGCATTTATACGAATCACAACCTGAGTGTCATGGAAATCGAAGAAGAGAATTCATAAATATTACCTATGAGTATAGAAACTATTGAAAAAAACAACCTGACGCCGTCACAGATCGTCGAGGAGCTGGACAAGTATATTATAGGACAGAATAAGGCCAAACGATCCGTCGCCATTTCCCTGCGCAACCGGTGGAGACGCCTGAATGCGGAAGAATCGCTACGCGACGAGATCCTGCCCAACAATATCCTGCTGATCGGTCCCACCGGCGTCGGCAAAACCGAAATCGCCCGCCGCCTGGCAAGCCTGGCCAACGCTCCTTTCATTAAAGTGGAAGCCTCAAAATTTACGGAAGTGGGCTATGTGGGTCGCGACGTGGAATCAATGATTCGCGACCTCACCGATGTTGCCGTGAATATGGTGAAGAGCGAAATGCAGGAACGAGTCAAGGAAAAAGCCAAAGAAAAAGTTGAACAACGCATTCTCGATATACTGATTCCGCCGGTTCACCAATCCAAAGAGTCCAAAACGGGCTTCGACTCCGACAACGGCAATTTCGATCCGGAAGACGCCAGCGACAAGGAACTGAATCAACGTACGCGTGAACGGTTCCGCGAAAAACTTCGTAATGGCGAGCTTGAAGATCGCACCATTGAAATCGAGGTTCAATCCAGTAAGAGTCCGATGATGCAATTTTTCGGCCCCGGCGGTAATATGGAGGAGATGGGTATCAATCTCCAGGATATGCTGGGCAATCTCACCAAGGGCAACAAGAAAAAGAAAGAGGTTACCATCGAGGAAGCGCGGGAAATATTACTGGAAGAGGAGGCTGAAAAGTTGATTGATCACGACTCGGCCGTCAACCAGGCGCTGGAGCGCGTCCAGAAATCGGGCATCGTTTTTATAGACGAAATCGACAAAGTAACGGAAGCGAGCGAGAGCAAGGGACAAGGTGGTGGACCCGACGTCAGCCGCCAGGGCGTCCAGCGCGACATGCTTCCGATTGTCGAGGGAAGCACCGTCTCCACCAAACATGGGATGGTTAAAACCGATCATATTCTATTTGTGGGATCCGGCGCTTTTCATGTAGCCAAACCGTCGGACCTGATTCCCGAACTCCAAGGTCGTTTTCCGATCCGGGTGGAACTCAATTCGCTGACCGAGCAGGATTTTGTGGATATACTCAAGCTTCCCAAAAACGCCCTGACCAAGCAGTACCAGGCCATGCTCGACGCCGAGGACGTTCATATCGAGTTTACCGATGAAGCAATCAAGGAAATCGCCCGCATAGCGGCAAAAGTCAATCAGCAAATAGAAAATATCGGGGCCCGCAGACTGCATACGATCCTTTCATCGCTGTTGGACCAACTTCTGTTTGATGTACCGGATCGCATCGATGAGGACGAAGTTACTATCGATAAGGAATATGTTAATGATAAACTGGATGAACTGGTCGAAGATCAGGATCTGAGTCACTATATACTATAAAAGATTCCCAAATACAGACAATAGGGGGAATCTCGATATAACAGTTAAGCGATTTGTTCGTTATATCTCCAGTAGAATCACTCGGTTTATTCATTATTTACTGGATGAACATCCGGTTCGGGTCATCATTCGGGCCGAAACAGAGATCTTCTGATGGAATTATTCAATGGCAAACGCAAAGAAGTCGCATTCAGCTTTTACAAAAGATTGGTGTAAGACCGACAGATTCCAGAACATTCAATTTTTAATCAACCAGCCAGAATTTATCGATGAGTTTTAAAAAGTTTTTCATGCCCAATCTCGTTGTACTATTCCTGCTCTCAACCTTCTGGTTTGCGGGAATTGATCCGGTGGTCGAACCTGAAGAAGATCATCGAAAAAATCTGAAGAAGTACTTGCAGGTACAGCGCAAGATTACGGATAATTATGTGAAGCCGGTAGATCTGAACAAATTGTACAAAAGCAGTGTCAAGGGACTGGTCAAGAACCTGTCGGACTCCACCATGGAGCTTGCGGGAACGCCGCTTGATACGACGTTTACCGATACCACCGTGAGTATATCGGATATCCGTGACGCCTATACCCGGTTTGAAGATGCCTATTTATACCTCTCCTCGCACAAGCCGGACGAAAACCTGACCAGGCGCACCGAAGACGCCATCCGGAATATGTTAGCCGACCTCGATCCCCACTCGGTGTATATTGAACCCAAAGAAGGAGAACGTATCGAAGCCGAGTTTGAAGGCAAATTCGAGGGCATCGGGATTCAATTCGATATTATCAAGGATACGATTACCGTGGTAACACCGATTACGGGCGGACCCAGCGAGCAACTTGGAATCCAATCGGGGGACCGAATTGTCAAAATTAACGACTCGTCGGCCGTCGGTTATACCCAGGATAAAGTCATAAATACCCTGCGGGGTCCCAAGGGTAGCGAGGTCAAGGTGACCGTTAAACGTCCGCGCACCAACGAATTGCTCAACTTTAACATTACGCGGGACGAAATTCCCATGCATACGGTCGATACGTCTTATATGATCGACGACTCCACCGGATATATAAAAATCAACCGGTTTGCGGCCAGTACCCATGAAGAATTCATGAGCGCGATGGAGGAATTAAAAGGCAAGGGAATGGGACAGTTGATCCTGGATCTTCGACGAAATCCGGGCGGATATTTGAGCCAGGCCATAGCCATAGCCGAAGAGTTTTTTGAAAAAAATACTAAAATTGTCTCGACCAATAGTCGGCATCCCCGTTTTCAAAGCGTATATCATTCCCGACGCGAAGGAACCTTCCTGGAGAAGCCTCTTATGATCCTGGTCAACGAGGGATCGGCCTCTGCCAGCGAAATTGTAAGCGGAGCCGTACAGGATCATGATCGCGGTCTGATTGTCGGACGACGAACCTTTGGAAAAGGCTTGGTCCAACAACAGTATCCCCTGGTGGATTCCAGTAAAATCCGCGTTACCATTTCGCGCTACTACACCCCCTCCGGTCGACTCATTCAGAAGCCCTACCAGGACAAAAACCGACGCGAATATGCCTACGAAACGTTTAAACGAGAGGATAATGCCTCGGTGGATGTTCGCGAGTTTATCAACCAGGTACCGGACTCCCTGAAATATAAAACCGATGCCGGCCGTACGGTTTACGGGGGCGGCGGAATTATTCCGGATCATATTATACAGCAGGATACCACCGAATCGGCTGCCATATACAACCTCATGCGGCGTAAGCGACTCGGATTCGACTTTGTCCAGCGCTTTCTCAGTAATAAAGACGAATCATTCAAGAACGAGTGGGAAGATCAATTCGACAAGTTTGTCGACGAGTACAAATGGGATAACGAGCAAATAACGGAATTTCACCAGGTATTGCTCGACAATGGACTGGTGGAATCGGATACGGTCGACTCGGCACGATATCAATCTGATACCCTCTACGTTTCCAGGGACCTGTGGGAAAAATCCCAGTGGATGGCATTGGGATATATGAAAGCCGACCTGGCCCGGCAAATATGGGGCCTGGAAAGGTATTACCAGGTTTATAATCACGAATTGGACCGTACGCTCGATAAATCAATGAAACTGTGGGATGAAGTCCGCGAATTGCATAAACTGGCAATGTCCAAGGATTCCAGCCGCAGCCCATCCACCTCCAAGGCCTATAATTAACGGACTGGAGTGCCGGTCGGGCCTGAAAGGCTGCCGGATTTTCACAATCCACCGTAAAAAACCGATCCGGCGGTAACCGTGCATCAAATCTGTTACAGCAGCTAATACCAGGTAAAGGCGGGCTTTCCGCCTTTGAAATTGCCGGTCTCGAAAATACAGGGCCCCTTTCAGGCAAATCCGCTATTTTCGTCAAGGTTGCGAGGCCGCGATACCGTATCCATTGTTCGTGGCCCCCTTACGTCAACTGAGCCACGATCTTAAGGGCTGCCGTCTCGGCGCGAAGCCGCTTGGCTCCCAGTGACACCGCCTCTCCCCCCCGATCTTTTATTTTATTAACCTCACCGGAGGTAAACCCTCCTTCCGGGCCGATAAAAGCCGTCAGCCGGGGTTCCTGTTTCAAGGTTTCCAGCAGGGAAGTTATATCCTGCTCTCCCTGGTGGGCCACTATCATTTTACGTTCGCCTCCCTTTTGGATAACATCGGAAAGACCTCCCGCAATATTCACTTCAGGCTTATAGGGCCTCAAACTTTGCTTCATAGCCTGCATGGCAATCGTCTGCAGCCGATTGGTTCGCACTTTCGTCTTTACCGCATGCCTCGAAGGAAAAAGATAGAACCGCCGCACTCCCATCTCCACGCCTTTCTCGATCGCAAACTCAAGACGATCCCTCTTCTTGATAAGAGCCAGTCCCAGATCCAGTTCCGGACGGGGCGGATCCTCAAACCAGTGTTCCCTGACCCGGGCCACCAGCGAGTCACTATTGACCTGGATGACCGGTCCCCGGTAGAAGTTCCCCTCCCCATCCACCACTACCAGCTGGTCACCATCGGAATAACGCATGACATTCGCGGCATGATGAGCTTCCTGCCCTGCCAATTCCATGCGCTGGTCGGTAATGCGCGAGGGTGGCGTATAAAAAATATTGTTCATATAGAGTTATCGTATTGAGAAATATCTTCCGGATTAAATGATACCTTGCCCGTGCGGAGCATCAACTTGATATAGGGAATGCACAGACCGCAACCGCATCCACAGAAACGTCTTTCCACGAGTTCATCTGCCGTGGTTATATTCTCTTCCCGGGCATATTCCAATAATTTTTCAAATGTACGACGATGACATACGCACCGGTTGACTTCACTTTTCGGAGCCATGTACTAAATTTTTGAAATCATAATACGAGCCCGGTTTTCGCTGACGTGGGTGACGCTTCGCTCTGAGCTCACCAAGTAATCCGGGCTAGGAACCGTGCTTGAAATGCTTGCCAAGCTGGAGTCCTTGTCCCTGGTAATTGCTCTTTATATCCTCGCCGTAAACAAAGTCCGGTATCTCGGTATTGGGTTCAAACAACATACTGCAAAAGGTTTGACCGTCCTCAATCAGGAACGGCACATCGTGCGAGCGCACCTCGAGAACCGCACGTGCCCCGCCGTCGCTTTTCTGTCCTCCGAATCCGCTGTCAAAGAATCCGGCATAATGCGTTCTCAACTCACCCGACCCGGTATCATACGGGATCATCTCGGCAGCCAGGTGCGGGGGGATGCGACAACGCTCCTTGGAAGCAAAAATGTAAAAAGCTTCCGGTTCCAGGATCAGATAGTCCTCTTCCTGGGCCCGTATCGGTTCCCAGAAATCGGTTATATTATAATGGCGAATCTTGTCCAGGTCGATCAGGTCACGATGTTTCTTCGCTTTATATCCCACAATTTCATCCTCTTCCGCATTCAGGTTAACACTGAAAAAGAGTCCGTTGTGAACCTTGATGCGATCCATGGCCAACGGATCTCCCCGACCGCTGAAAAGAAGCGACTCACTGTTATGCGTCCGCAGGATATCCTGGTCCGACAACGGCGTATAGCCGTGCCGCAGGCGAAGTTGATTCAGGCGCTGGCCGGTTTCCACCCGTATCGGAAACGATTTGGGGACCACTTCGAGGTACAATCGCCCCTGGTACCCCGGCTTGATCTCCTCAAAGCGATGCGAGTAATCCGTTATCACCCGCGTAAATATATCGAGTCTTCCCGTCGTGCTTTTGGGATTGGCTTTCGCCGTCAAATTTTCGTGGGATACCAGGCGAATAGATCCCTCTCCGTCTTCGCCGTTAAAAAGCGGCTGCTGGGCCGAGACGTTGGATATCGGCAGATTCAACTCCTCCAGCAGGGGAATAATGTAAACACAGTTGGGTTCCAGGACGGCCCCGTTTTCAATCGAGATCTCATACTGCTTCAGGCGATCCACTTTGTGCTCTACCGTCTCGTCCTCCGGCAAAAAGCTGCATCGGACCCGCCATGCTTTTCTGCCGAGACGCAGATCGATGGAATTCGGTTGAAACTGCTCTTCCTCCAGCGGATAATTTGAAGGTACCTGAATAATACCGGCATCGTATAATTTTCGAAGTTTTTGGACCGGTAAAATCCCTTTCGTCCGCAAATGGATCTCTTCAGACGGGGTGGAATCTTTTTTTTGCCGGGTTTTGTTTTGGGTCATCGTCGCCTGAATCGTAATATTGATAAATAGCAAGCTTTCTAATGTCGAGACAATATACAAGGTTTTGCTTTCGGGGTGCAAGTTGGATTCTCGCTAATGGCAATTAATTTACTTGAAAATTCATACGACTGACATGGATATACTTTTTTGGAGCGGCGGGAAGGATTCCTACTTCTGCTATGAATTTCTCCGGCGCGAATCGGACCGTCCCCTGCAGTTGTTCACCACGTACGAAAAAAAACGGAATATCGTGCCCCATCATAATATTTCGATGGAAACGATCCGGGAGCAGGCCCGGCAGATGAACTTGGAGCTGACCACCGTCGCCCTGCCGCCTGAATGTCCGAACGAAACGTATATAGAGCGGTTGAAATCGGCATTGGAAGAGCTCGATGCACCGATCGACCACCTGGTTTTCGGAGACTGGAAAAATGAAGATATCAAGCAATGGCGTGAAAAGGTTTTCAGCGAACAGTTGGGATACGACTGCCTGTTCCCTATTTGGCAAAAAAGCCTGCACGATCTGCTTCCCATACTCACCCTGAAGCCGATCAAGGTTGAAATCAGCGCCGTACAGGACCCCTATGCCGGTATCCTGAAGGTGGGAGAAACCTACGATCAACGCCTGGTTGCCCAACTGCCCGATGAAATTGATCCGATGGGAGAATACGGCGAGTTTCATACCGTCATCGAGTTCCAGTCGTTCCGCGATGCTGTTTAACCACCGAAACTTCCGGTGTAGAATCGGCTTGCGACACACGCATTCATCAACCGAGGATGCATCGTTGAAAGGCATCAGACACGTCCCCGCCCGGAAAATTTTCTGAACAGGAAAGTTCCGATATTAATAAATTTAAAAACCTTTTAAAAATCGGGGCAAATATCGTCTTAATCCGTGTTATGATAAAATTTTCCGGGCGGGGACGTGTCCAATGCCTTTCAATGATGCTCTCTCTTCATCAGGAGTACTTCTCCACAAACCAGCGCACGGTTTCGCGGAGGCGGCTTTCGAAATCGGTTTGAGGCTGCCATCCCAGTTCCCGCTTAATTTTCGAAGCGTCGATCGCGTAGCGGTAATCGTGTCCCAGGCGATCCTCCACAAACGTGATGAGGTTTTCATAATCCCCCTTCGGACCTTCCCCGACTTCCTCATTGAGCAGATCGCAGATCTTTTTAACCAGATCCAGGTTTTTCCACTCATTATCTCCGCCGATATTATACGTCTCACCCGAATCGCCCTCAAAATAACAGGTTGCCAACGCCACGCAGTGATCGGTGACATACAGCCAGTCGCGTATGTTATCTCCCTGTCCGTAAACCGGAATGTCATTGTGATTCAGCGCATTGTTAATCACGACCGGAATCAGTTTTTCGTCGTGCTGGTGGGGACCGAAGTTATTGGAGCAGTTCGTGGTAACCGTATTCATCCCGTCGGTCTCATGATAGGCCCGGATCAAAAAGTCGCTGCCCGCCTTGGTGGCCGAATAGGGGGAATTGGGGGCGTAGGGCGTGGTTTCAGAAAAAGCGCCCGTCGATCCCAGGGTGCCATATACCTCGTCGGTCGACACATGCAAAAAGCGGCATCGCTCCCAGCTCAGCTCCTCGTCATCTGCCCATAACTGCTTGCACTCCTCGAGGATATTGAAGGTACCGACGATATTGGACTGAACAAACGGTTCCGGTCCCTCGATAGAATTGTCCACGTGCGACTCAGCCGCCAGGTGCAGAACGCCGTGGGGCCTGAAGTCCCGAACAACCCCGCGCACCGCATCCCGATCAACCAGATCTATCTGCTCAAAACGGTACCTCCGGGAATCCTCTATATCTTCGAGATAGGATAAGTCCGAGGCATAGGACAACTTGTCTATATTCAGCAATTCCACGTCCGGATACTCCTCATGCAGATACAGTAGTAAATTCGATCCAATAAATCCGGCTCCCCCGGTTACAATAAGTCGCATAAAAATTTTTTTTGATTAATTTTCAAGCTATAGTTGACTGTTGAACACCAAATATAAAAAGCAATAAATAAAGAGAACCCTTAATACCAACTCTCCCTTAATCAAGTCACTTCAATACGCTATGTCATGCCAGGAGTCTGTCGGCTTCCGGCTTCCGACATCCGACTTCCGACCGTTCTCCTTATGACGACTATGATAACAAACGTAGCAAATCTCCTATTTTTCCTTCTGGCAACAAAAATTGCCCTTGCTAAAACAAATCCTCGTCGGGCAGATCCTCAAACAGCGGCAGTTGCCGGTCTTTATCAGAGATAATGGGATCATCGATCTGCCAGGTGATATCCAGCTCGGAGTCCGCCCAGTAAACGCCCCGCTCCCCTTCCGGGTAATAATAGTCGCTGCATTTATATTGAACGTAAGCATGTTCGGATAGGACGGCAAAACCGTGGGCAAATCCAACGGGGATATACATCTGCGTTTTGTTTTCCCCGCCCAGGATATGGGCCGTCGTCTGCCCGAAGGTATCGGATTCTTTACGCAGATCCACGGCCACGTCCAGGACTTTGCCTTCGGGAACGCGCACCAGCTTTGCCTGCGGCTGCTCGATTTGATAATGAAGTCCACGGAGCGTGCCCCGGTGGGAATAGGACAGGTTATCCTGTACGAAACGAACATCGATACCTCGTTCCCGGAACCACTGCTCCCGGAACGTTTCCATGAAATATCCCCGGTCATCCCCGAAAACATCGGGTTTTATGAGCAATACATCGTCGATGGAGGTTGATTTTATTTCCAAGCTTTTGGTGGTCTTATGTTTTTGTAAGTGCTTTTGCGTATCTCAACCGAAGGCAAATTATAATGATAAAAACCTTATAATCCTTACGCGATCTCTACGTATTCGGCAGAGAATTGAAATTTTAATTTTGAAGGGAATTAATCAACAGTCAATTTACTTTTCGTTAAGTACCCAAGATTTTGCAGCGGATTTAAAATATACGCTATTTAAAATATCTTAATTTGTTTGGACCTTCTGAAAATCAAATTATAAATGAAAACCAACCAGCCAGGAGTCTGTCGGACTTCCGGATCGTATCGAAAGAAAGTCCGGTTTGAAGTAGGTTTCGGTCGAATTTGACATAAAATCGGCCGAAAGACAGCAGTCGGGATTATTTGCAGTATATTCGCGAAGGCCGACAGACTCCTATAGGTCTCGATTCTCCAAATCATGCTTACAATACAAAAAAACCGCCGGAATTCTCCTGGACTTCCCTGTTGTCCCCTGGTCATCATTTTATTGCTCTTCCTGGCTGCAAATACAAGTGTGGGACAACAACTGCAGCCCGAAAACGGCTCTATGTGGCTAATCAGTGACTTTGCCGATACCAATCGCGTATCGCGTCACGATACCCGGTTTCAGCTAATGCGCGGAGACTTGTATGACTCCGAAAAACCGGTCTTGCATCGTTCGGCGATAAAAATCCATGCCGGAGAGTCCACAAGCGGAACCGGCGCCGTGATCAGTGATGACGGACTGATCCTCACCTCTTATTTCATGACTGTACAGGCACTGTCCCGCTTAAGTTCACCCCGGAATAACCTGATCGAGGACGGATTTTCGGCCCCCTCCAACGACCGCGAAATACCCCTCCAAAACTATCGGCTGCTGGTGCCCCTGAAACAAAAAGATGTGACAAAATGGATTACCTCGCGCATTCCGGATACGGCGGGGGTTCGGGACAGCCTCCGGCAACAGCGGGATTTGCACCGGAAACTGACGCAAAAATATGAGAATGGCTATCCGGACCGGCATGTTCAGATTAAGGAGATCTATGGAGGAAACCGTCAGCTATTGGTCGTATACCGGGGCATCAGCGACGTACGGCTCGTACAGGTACCGCCCGCCTCGATCGGCCGGCACCGGGGTCCCTCGTCCCACCACGCCTGGCCGCACTACAGCGGCAGCTACGCGCTGTTGCGTGCCTACGTATCGCCCGACGGCTCTTCGCGTCCCTATAACCGGGGCAATACCCCCTGGCAGCCGGAACAGCACCTTGCGATCGATCCCACCGGACTGCAAACCGGCGAACCGTATATCGCGCTCGGGTATCCCGGATCCACCTACCGGCAGCAGAGCAGCTATGCCTATCGGTATTATCAAAAGGACCTGAATCCCTATATCGAGAAAGCGCTGGAAGATGTGGTCGAGGGACTCGAACTGGCTGCGGCCTCGGATACCGCACTGGCCATACAAAATTATGGGCAGCGCACCTCGCTCTACCGAAGCCTGGAGTATTACGAAGGAGTGAAAGACGGATTTGCAACCCATAATCTTATCGAACGCAAACAGGAACTGGAACGGGAATTCAGCTCGTGGATGGAGCGGGATTCGCTACGCAACCTGCGGTACGGACGAGTCATCGACGAGTTAGAAAAAAGCTTTCGCATAGCAAGGCAAAACGCCCCCGTCCTCTACACCTCTCTACACGCCATCAACCACAACAAGCTGTTGCAGATTGCCCGCCTCTATCACTCCTATTATGACTACACCAAACATCCTGACAGCCTCAAATTTACGGCTCGCCAACGCCAGGGTACGCTCCACCGTCACCGGAATGTGATGGAGAATATAGATTTGGAGGCCCAGCTTCATATGCTGACCGAGTTGCTGGTTAATTTTTACGAGCTACCCGCCGACAATCAACTGCCCTTTTTCCATGCGGCCTTTGATCATGACGACGTTTCATCGTTTCGCTCCAGCGCCAAAGCTTTCCTGCAGCGGCAGCGCAAGCAGTCGGTGGTCTTTGACACGGCAAGAGGACGACGCCTGTTAAATATGAAGCCCGCTGCGGTACAGGAAACCGCCCCCGACAGTCTGCTGGAACTTTTTGATGCCATCTACCACGGCTTTAAAGTGGGTCGGAAAAACAACCGGCAACACCATCCCTATCTGAATCCGGCCCGCCGCTATTATATCGAGGGCATTCACCGCATGCGCTCCGACGCGTATCGGAATCCCGACGCCAACGGGACCCTGCGTCTGTCGGTCGGAACCGTAAAGCCGACGGAAAGTGTAAAGGATTCGACGTCCCCCTACGTTTCTATCGCAGACCTGGTTGCTGCCGCCGAACAACACAATCGACCGCTCCCCGATATCATCAATCATTGGAAAGAGCAGCGGGATCGGGATAAATTTTTATCGGTAGGCCAGAAAAACCGGAAATTGCCGGACGATCGCGGGGAGTTTCCCATCAGTGTATTGACGAATCACAACGTGACCGACGGATTTACCGGCGGCCCCCTCCTGTCCCAGGACGGAACCCTGGGCGGTATTACACTGGAAAATAACTACGAGGGACTTATCGGGGATTTTTATGTGGATCCCAAAAACAAGCGGGCCATTAATGTGGATATCCGTTTTATCCTGGCGTTGATCGATCATTACGACGAGCAAAAACACATCGTGCCCTCCCTTTCTATTGATGGATCACCATAACGAGGAAACTATGCAGAAAAGTCGACCTTTGGAGCAAATTGCCAATACAGTTCAGATTTCCCGATCAGAATAAAAAATCGGGCGGGCTTTTTACAACAGGTGGGGCAGCAGTTGGCGCAGCCCGTCTTTCCAGTGTATGATCCTGCTGTCAGAAACGTCACGCAGTTTTTCAGTGGAAAGCTTTGAGAAGGCGGGCCTGGGGGCTTTTTGGGGAAATTCGTCGGACGTTACCGGTTCCACCTCGACCTCGATATCGGCCTGCCGCATGATTTCGCAGGCATAGTCGTACCAGCTCAGAATTCCCTCGGAAGCCACATGATAAATCCCCCGCTTCTCGCTCTGCAACAATGCCGCCGAATTCTCCACGACATTGCGCGCAAAAGAGGGAGCCGACCGCTGGTCATTCACCACCGTCAGTTTATCGCGTTCATTGGCGAGACGAAGCATGGTCTTTACAAAATTCGATCCGAAACGTCCGCACAGCCAGGCGGCCCGGACGATCAGGTGATCCGCGTTGCTATCCAGTACTTTTTGCTCCCCCTCCCATTTACTCCGGCCGTAGGTATTAACCGGGTCAGGATCAAGCGATTCGGGATACCCTTGCGGATAGGATTCTTCGTCCTCCGCCCTGCCCGGAAACACATAATCCGTCGAATAATGCACCAGGATGGCTTCAAAATCGGATGCCAGGTGTGCCAGGTGTTCGACCGCCTCCACATTCACCTCCCACGCTTCGTTGGCGTGATCCTCGGCGCCGTCCACATCCGTATAGGCGGCGCAGTTGACCACGACATCCGGCTGCCGTTCATTAAAGGCGTCAAATAGGGAGAGGCGGTCCGTGATATCCACTTTCGAAGATCCATACGCGGCATGCGGTTCGTTCTGTTCCTCCAGATACCGTTTCCACTCGCGGCCGAGCTGTCCGCCGGCGCCCAATACTAAATAGTTCATGTTGTTGGCTGTGTTAATGTGAGTCATTTTTATCGGGGGCGTTGCTTGAAGAAAAGGATAATGCTTGATTTGGGAAAGTCGGAAGCCCGAAGACGGAAGACGGAAGCGTATTCCAGCTCGTTACCATGCTGTGTATATACACCGCCCTGCTAGCATGCTCGAATAGCCTTCCGGCTCGGGCTTCCGGCTTCGGGCTTCCGGCTTCCGACTTCACTCCTCAAACGTTTTATAGGCCAGTTGATTGGCTCGGCGGTAGGAAGAGGGGGTGCCGGCGTCGGTCCACCAGCCCTTCAAGACCGAGTACTTCATTTCATCTCCGTCGATATAGTGATTATTAACATCCGTGATTTCCAGCTCGCCGCGATCCGACGGTTCCAGGTCGCGGATATAGTCGAACACCTTGTTGTCGTACATATAGATGCCCGTAACCGCGTAACGGGACTTCGGCCGGTCCGGCTTCTCCTCGATGCCCGCGATCCGGTCGCCGTCGATTTCGGCCACGCCGAAGCGCTGGGGGTCCTCCACTTCCTTCAACAGAATTTGCGCGCCGTGATCGTCATAATTGCGTACCGCTTCCTCGAGCGACTGTTCAAAAATATTATCCCCCAGAATCACCAGCATCGAGTCATCCGCCACAAAATTCTCCGCCAGTCCGAGCGCCTGGGCGATACCGCCCGCCTCGTCTTGCACCTTGTAGGTAAACCGGCAGCCGAAATCCTTCCCCGACCCCAGCAGATTCACCACACTGCCCATATGATCCGTCCCCGTCACAATGAGAATCTCCTCGATCCCCACCTCTTTCATTTTTTCGATCGGGTAGTAGATCATCGGTTGGTTGCCCACCGGCAGCAGGTGTTTATTGGTTACTTTGGTCAGCGGATACAAACGCGAGCCGGTTCCCCCGGCGAGGATAATGCCTTTCATGAGAACAATTGGTTTTGAGAGTCAATATTCAATTCAGGCTGAAATGATATAAACTATATCATAAAAATACGAGCATATATCCCATCTTTAAAAAAATCTTTAATTCCATTAAACATTTTAATGTCCTGTCCCCTACATATAAGTTCTTCTAATTTAATTTTTGCGGACAAATTTGCTACTTTAGAGTGGTCTAATCGGGTGTGATAAAACAAGCGGCCGACATCTATTCATACAGGTGCATTTTCTCTTCTGAAGTATAGGCTTAGCTTTTTGTTACTACGGTATTCATGACAATCCCTTACTTATTGCCCTTTAAAACGCTCAAGCAGATACTCTTCCTGGTGGTCGTATTTTCCCTTTTTCAGGGGATATCACCGGGAGCCTATGCGCAAAATGTGACGCCTGCCACCGGAGGTACCGATATTTCAGCCGACAGTGTAGGAGGTACCTACACACATCTTACGACAATTGTGATCGACGAAACCTCGACCGGGCAAATATCCAGCGGCGAACTTAGTTTTGATCTTCCCAGCGGTTTTATGTGGGATACCTCGCGAACGCCAACGGTACAAATCGATGCCGCCACCGGTTTTTCCGGTAAGGGTACCAATCTTGACATCGAATTCACCTCAATAAGCCCTTCTCAGATTACTTTTAATGTCACCAGCAGCAGTGACGGCCCCCCTAACAAACCGGGTAAAGCGACTTTTGACGTACTCTATGTACGACCCACCAGGGCGACCCTCCCCAATAACGGTACTATTTCCGGTTCCGGCCCCGCCCTTTCAGGCGTCGGCGACAATTACGGCGACCTCAAGATGGTGCCCGGTGCCGCTACCGACGTATTTGTTGAAAATGCTGATGACGGAAGCGGCTCCACTGTTTCGGCTCAAGACCTGGCAGCCGGCAATTCTATTACCGTTCATGCGATAGTGAGGGATCAGCATGGAAATTTCATACGAAATACCACGACCGATAGCTGGAACCTGCTGAACAAATCGGTTTTATCCGCCAGTCCCCTGAACAGTTCGGGGGGAACGAAAAACGTCACTTTTTCTTCCGATATCACGGGATCGGCTCAAATTGAGGCAACCGACGGAAGCTTGACCACAAATCCTTCGGAAACAATAACCGTCATTGCCGACTCGCCCGATCATCTGGCGATCACCACCCAGCCTTCCACCTCCGCCACAGCAGGTACACAATTTTCGCAGCAACCGGTAGTTGAGATACAAGACCAGTATTCCAATGTAATAGCCCGAGACAATGCCACCACCATTTCCGTCGCTCGAAATAAGGGGGAAGGTACGCTGCAGGGTACCACAAGCAAACAAGTAAGCAGTGGAGTGGCCACCTTTACGGATCTAAGCCACCGGGTGGCCAATACTATCAATCTCTCATTCAGCGGTGGAAACCTGCCAAGCGTTACCTCCAACGACATAACGATAACTCCCGCCTCGGCCGACAGCCTCATGTTTGCCGTTCAACCCAGCAACGGAAGTCCGAACACCCCTATCACGCCCACCGTAGAGGTACAAGTGGTTGACACTTTCGGAAACGCGGTCGCTATCCAGGGGGTTACAGTGGACCTGCAAAAAAACTCGGGCAGCGGAAATATTAAAAATGGTTCCGAAACCACGAACAGTAATGGAATAGCCAGTTTTGCCGGTTTAGAATTCAGCCAAACGGATAGCTACACCATAACGGCCGTTGACGGCGATCAAACAAGTCCGCCCGATTTAAGCAACTCGGCCCTAAGCAATTCATTCAACATTGTTCAAAGCGGTCAACTCGCCAAATTTATCATCGAGGACGCCGGAACCACCTCGGGTACCGTATCTGATCAGAATGCAGATCCGGCTTCCACCTTTGATATCAAAATCAGGGCGGTCGACGGGGAGGGAAGTTTATTGGACGGACAGCAAGGTAGAAACCTTTACGACAAGTCGGTGACGATCTCCTCCACGGGTAATTTGATACAGGGCAGCGGCGAAACGGCCGAATTTACCAATGGAGTACTGTCCTCCCATACGATGAACATTAACAATACCGGCGATTTCACGATAACCGCGGATGAGTCCGGCGGCGATATCAGCAGCACCAGCAACACCTTCACCGTCATTCCCGGTCCCCCGGTCGCCGGCAACTCCACCTTTTCAACCGATACGGATACGATTACCGCCGACGGCAGCAGTACGGCTACCCTGAGTGTGCAGTTGAAAGACGAAGCGGGTAATGCCCTGGACAGCGGAGGAGACGACGTGGCGATACAATTTGCTTCCACGGATCTGAACAACGCCGGCTCGCTATCGGATACGACGGATAATAACGACGGGACTTACACGGCGACGGTAACCGCGCCGACCGATACGGCGACCGATACGCTTTCCGCCACCGTCAACGGAAATCAGATTGGCACCGTTACGGTAACCTATTGGCACGGTCAGTTAGCTACCTTTACGGTCGAAGAAAATGATGCCGACGGAGGTAATATACCAACCCAAACCGCCGGCAGTCCCTTCAACGTTAAAATTACCGCCAAAGATAACTGGAACAATACGGTGTTAACTTTCGACGGTACGGTCGAAGTCTCATCCGCTGCCACTTTTAACAGTGGGGATGGAACGACTAACGCCTTTACCGACGGGGAGTTAACCGATCACTCCGTAGAACTCACCAGTGCAGGGGACTACCGCCTTCAAGCAAGGCGAACCTCTTTCAATGAAAGCGGGACCAGCAACCTGTTTACCGTCCAACCCGCGGCCGTTGAACCCGGCAACTCCACCATTAGCACCTCGGATGAATTCCTCGAAAATGACGGCACCGATCAGGCCACCATCACCGTTCAGCTCATTGACTCGTTTGGCAACGATCTAACCAGCGGCGGCAATAATGTTTCCCTCGGTTTTACCGGCTCCCCATCGGCCTCTTTGTCCGCCGTAAGCGATAATGGAGACGGCACCTATACCGCCACGGTAACCTCTTCCTCGACAAAAGAGACAGTAACCATAGAAGGTTCCGTCGACGGCACCCCCCTCAATGACAACGTCAGTATCACCATTACAAATTTTAATACCTGGACCAGTAAATCCGGCGGCAATCGTTCCGATAAGCGGACCTGGGAACTTGCCGACAATTGGAATCAGGGAGCGATACCCGCCACGGGGGAGGTCATTGAAGTCCCAACCACTCCGGCCAATGCTGACTTCTACCCGATCATTCAAAGCTCGCCCACCATTGACTTTCTCACCGTAGCTACCAGTGCCACCACCAATCTTGATCCCGGGTTTACGCTCACGATGAATGAAGATATGACCGGCGAGGGAACTTTTATATGTGATCGCGCCACGGTGATTTCCAAAGGGGATATAACCATAAACAAATTCGCCGCCTCGACCTGCAGTATTACCCTCAACGGGACTACCGAACAAACCATTACCGCGGAACTATTGTCCGGTGATCTGACCATCGATAACGACGTAACCGTTACCGGTCTTGTTAACAACGTGGATACACTAACCGTCACCGACGGCAACACGATGACGGTGGAGTCGGGCGGTACGCTGGAAATACTGGGAGAAATAAACCTTGAAGGCAGCGGCAATTTAGTATTACAGGATGCAACGTTCGAATTCTCCAGTGATTCGGTCGACGGATCCGATTTTTCAGTCAGTAACATTAACGGCATCTTCAACGGATCGAATGCCCAGTGCGTCCAGAACCTTACCAATTTTGATAATTTAACCATCGATAACGTCAACGGGGTCACCTTTAAAAGTGACGTTGTGGTTCAAGACACACTTTTCCTCAACAATGGGATTATGACAATGGCCTCCGGTACGAACCTGATTGCCGATATCAAAAGCGGTAACACTTCCAACCTGCGATTTTTACGTGACCTAGGCCTCGGACAAAGTTGGATCATGTTATCTTCACCCATCTCTTCTACCTACGGCGACTTTCTCGATTCGGTGATCACGCAGGGATATCCCAATGCCCAATACACCAGCAGTCAATCGGATTCCCTGCAACCCAATGTACTCTACTACGAGGAAACCGCCTCCGGGACCGATAATCAACGCTGGCGGGCCCCGAATGACCATGGAAATTCGCTGACAGAAGGCCGTGGACTTTTCGTCTACGTATTCGGAAGTATAGCGAGCGACAACCGCTATAACCAATCCACGCCCCGCACCCTCACGGTTCAGGGAACTGAATTCGACGGCGACGGTACAGCGGTGGATTTCGGAGTGACCTATACCGAATCGTCCGATACCTCCTCCTTCAAGCGGGGATGGAACCTCGTCGGTAATCCATTCGGCGCCACTATCGATTGGGACGACGGCAACTGGACCAAGACCAACATGAATAATGCCATTTATATATGGGATCCGACGGCCAACAGCGGAAACGGGGCATACCTGGACTGGAACGGCTTTGACGGGACGCTGGGAGACGGACTCATCGCTCCCTTCCAGGGTTTCTGGGTAAAAGCCGATACTTCTACGCCGACGCTGAAAGTTCAAAAGGATTCCAAGACGACCGGAGGAGATTTCAAGCCCAAACAGCAGGAGCAGGTCCCCTCGATCGCTTTTAAAGTAAACGGGGACAGCCTGTCCGATACCATGCACTTCACTTTTTCCGAGGCAGGTCGCATGGGAGTTGACCGCCACGATGCTTACCGGCTATTGCCCTTTCAAAATCGAAATTACGCCGGAGTATACTCGGAACTTGATAATGGCACGCATCTGTCCATCAACAATTTGCCCCTGAAATTCGGAAAACCCCTTAAAGTACCGCTACACGTTGAATTCACCATGAATGGAGGTCCGTCAGAAGATCTCGAGTCAACCCTCACCTGGACCAAACTCCGAAATATCCCCCGTGACTGGTCGCTTTCGCTGAACGATCGCCGGCAGAAGAAACAAATCAATTTAAAGAGAAACGAGAACTATACCTTTACCGTTAAACACAAACGACAAAAAAATCGCGCCCGGCAAGCTGACACGCTTCAGTATGGCGTAAATTCCAGGACGCAGCTTGCGACCGTCCAATCTGGCTCCGACGACGCCCGCTTCTCATTGACGATTGATCCGGGCGATCATACCGGCCTGCCCGACAAGTTCGCGCTGCACGACAACTATCCAAACCCCTTTAATCCCGAAACCACCATTCCCTACGAAGTACCGATCGAATCCCGCGTACGCATCGAGGTGTACAACATCCTCGGCCAGCGGGTAGCAAGGTTGCTTAACGAGCGAAAACAGGCCGGGCGTCATACGCTGAATTATGACTTCAGCGGACTATCCAGCGGCGTTTACATCTACCGGATGCAAGCCGGGGATAAACAGTTTACCAAGAAAATGCTTCTGCTGAAATAAAAAAAATATTAACCTGTCATTAGAAATAAATAATTAGGCTGTCTTCAGGTTATCATTTACTTTTTATCTCAAATTATCAATGCAATTTCGTTTTTCATTCATTAAATATTTAAAAGGTCCTGTCTAATGTCGGTCTCGGTAGTACATTCGGGAATCTATTTCGCCGCCCGTAAAAATATATTTAGCTTAATTTTCTATTTATCAGGCATACTGGGATTATACTTGGCGAGTTCTTTTGTAAATCCCCTTAATGCCCAAGACTCTCCCGGCAATTATCAAAAAGCAAGCATATCCGTCAAGGTCGGAGCTGAAGTTGAATCATCTATAGAAATTGTCACCATGCGTCATATTCGTTTCGGCAAAGTACAACCCAGTCAACAAATCATAGACATCAATCCCGTCACCGATAATGAGACGGGTAAAATGAAAATTCTGGGTCAGGCCTCCAACACCATACGCATCAGCTATCAGGAAAACCAAAGCCTGCAGCAGATGGAAGGAGCCAACTCGATTGACTTCAGATATCAATTAGCCGGTAATTCCATGGACAATCAATCAACATCGGATTTCATTGATTTTAACAATTTTGAAGCTCAATTAAACCAGGACGGCGAATATTACATCTGGGTTGGAGGTAACGTCAGGGTTGCCAATCTGCAGCCGGGCAGCTACGAGGGGGATTTTACGGTTGAAGTGGAATATATGTGATCAAAAACATCCGAAAACATTTTATTCCTGTATGAAACATTGGCCTCAGAAATTTCTTTTTTTCCTGATAGCAGGGATTCTATGGGGGAGCTTGCCTTTGTGTAGCGAGGGACAGGAAATTGACTTCAGCGTCTATTCAGATTATGGTATTTCGATAGTGAATATGCCCCAGGATTTGGTTTTCGGGGAGGGGGGACAAGTCCTCAACGGTGAAGGGACAGTAGAAATACCGCTCTCCAGCGGCGATAAGACCACGATTGTGATTGAAGGAGTTAAATATCTTGATATCATTGTCGACATTCAGGGCACGCAAGAAATTTACAAGAACGGCGATACGCAATCGAGCCAACAGATTCCCCTCGATCTGGATGCCGCATACGCGAATTTGGGAAATGACAACTATGCCCAGGCCCGCTTTATTCCGTTGGGCAGTAATAATTCAGGTACCGTCCGGTTTCGTGTACAGGGACGCGGTGAAGGTCCACCGGCCCCTCCACCCACGCCACCTCACGAAGGGTACACGCCTCCCAAATCGGAAGCCTACTTATACTTATACGGCTCCATTGACGTGGGCGATGTGGATGCCGGTGATTACTCCACTACGGTTACCGTAACCGTCAGCTATGCGCAGAGCAATTGAGAACTAAAGGGGGTTAAATATTGATAAAACGGTTCAAAACTCCATATCGGCCATTCGGCAAATACCTGATCTATGCAGTGGGCTGTATCGGATTGCTAGTAGCCGGCATTACGTTCCCCCCTCCAGTTGACGCACAGTTTATCCATTTCAGCATGGAAGTTGAAACCGAACAAAGCGCAAGAACGCTCGATAATCTGGATTTCGGCAATATCCCAATTCGATCCGGCGAAAAAAGTATAGGCCTTGGTGATCAGGGAATGGGTATTTTCGCACTCAAGGGGATACGTTACCAGCGACTGATTATTGAACTCGAAGTCCCGGACCGGCTGCACCACGAAAATCCCGACATCAAATCCTCCATCCCCATTCACCTCAATATCGCCTACAACAATCGAGGACAAAACGAGGTGGAAACCGCTACCAAAGCCAAAAACCTGAAAGCCAATGTAACTTTATTAGGAAAGAATGAATATTCGAACCAAACGCTTTCCGAGTATCTACAAAGTGAATGGGCCATTATGTATTTATACGTTTACGGCTTTCTTGAAATAGATAATGTTCCGTCGGGTATTTACAAGAATAAAGTAACCGTAAAGATCGAATATTAATCTCTCTAAAATTTAAGCAGTTATAAATATTTAAATGTTTCAAGCTAATTAAATATCTGTATACCTATATTTATTTGCATACTACATTATAAATTTTTTTCAAATGTATAATTTAAAATAAAAATAATTTTAATCTTTTAATCTTCTGCCGACAGTTCAATTAAAGCATTCTAACTTGGGATTTATCGATCAGTTAGTACTTTGTTAGTAGAAAATTAAGTGAGAATGTATTCTTTCTAATTCATAAAGAGCAAGCTAAGATGAAACGTTTTACAATCGTAATTGCAATATTTGTAGTGGGAATCGGGCTGCTAGGGGCAAGTAGTGTGCAGGCGCAGAATTCAGACAATGCTTCACCCACCGTTCAAACCAGTGTGATTCAAGATATATCTATAACTTCCAATCAAGACGTACAATTCGGTGAAGTTTTCCAAAATAGCAATCCTGAATTAGACCCTACCACCTCTGGTGGAAACACTGACGTCGGAAGTGGAGCGCAGGTTGGTAAACTTACAATTACAGGGGGTTCTGACGTGTCGATAACTGTAGACCTAAATACAGCTTCATTAGGATTGACAAATGGTGATAGTGATCTTTCAGAGGACCCCACTTATACACCATGGTTAGTTGGCAGTATAAATGATTCTTTTTCCGATCAAACTACTATTTTTGACCAGAATGGTAGTGATCAAAATCCCTCTATTAGCATAAATGGTGATGGCAATTACTTTCTATACCTCGGCGGAAATTTAGGCACAATTTCCACTGATGCTAGTGGTACTTATAGCAATACCATCACTGTAACCGCCAGTTATAATTAACTTTTACAAATTTTCAATTAATCTTTGTATTTCAAGAGTTTCCCATTAAATTTAATGGGAAACTCTTTTTTTTATATATTTGCTTATTGTAAAATTAAAATCAGGTCAAGTAAAGAGCAATTCATTTATGGGGGATTCAATAAAAAATATTGTTCTGTTATTTATTTTTATGTTCTTAACAACTAGTCTTGTTCAGGGGCAAGTTACAATCGCTCCAACCCATGTCTTTATGGATGGGAAAACAAATTTTGCAAGTTTTTTAGTATTAAACGGAACAGAACAAGCACAGGAAGTTACGGTATCTTTTGAATTTGGTTATTTGGACAGTGACTCATTGGGCAATACTAAGATGAATTATGATGACTCTGTTAAAGCCCGAAATTTTTCAATCGCAGATGACATTCGTGGTTTTCCCCAGAGTTTTCTATTACAACCTGATCAACGACAAACAGTTCGCCTTCGGATGACGAATGCTCAAGATTATTCAGAGGGAACTTACTGGACCCGTATCAAAACGATTTCCAATCCCCAATCCCCTCCAATTGAAGCATCTTCAGAAGAAGAAGTGACGGCACAAGTGAATTTTCGTTTTGAGCAGGTTACAACGGTCTTATATCAAAAGGGAAATCTAACTACCGGAATTAATTTTGAAGATATATATACCAGGACTGTAACCAAGGATAGTGTTCTACAGGTATTATCTGAAGTTGAACGAACAGGGAACAGCCCGGCTTTAGGGAGTATTGAAATTACTGTAACAGACGAAAATAAAAATGAGATCTACGAACAGCGGCGAACTATAACACTT
Organism: uncultured Balneolaceae bacterium; assembly: GCA_964421495.1. GTDB lineage: Bacteria > Bacteroidota > Rhodothermia > Balneolales > Balneolaceae > CAJXOW01. The sequence goes on from CAYQXO010000012.1 coordinate 28,998, forward strand.
TATTTTGATGGAGTACACCGTTTTGATATCCCTTTTAGTGAACTTCATAACGGTAAAAAGTACACAGCTGAAATCAGATATCTTCCTCAACGTAATGATATTTCTGAAGAAAATATCATTCAGTTTGATCCCATATCTAAAAGCACCACTTTCACATATCAATAGAAGCATTCCGCTGAATAAAACGGAATTATGAAAAAAGGGCTCAGTATTTTTTCGTTCCTGATCTATTTATGTCTGAGTCCACTTGCCCTCCTGTTAGCCCAGAATGAGTCCTCAGGTTCGCAAGAACAAGAAGTGTACCTTTCGTTTCGACACCGGGGAGCTGTCGATCAAATGGTCATCTCTTATTATGACGGTCGTGAGCAAACATTCTATCTCCCTGTAACGGAACTTTTTAGCACGCTTGGCATTACCTATGAGGTTAATCAGGACAAGCTAACGATAAGCGGGACTTACCTTGATACCGGTTCCCGCTATACGTTTAATTTTCAGAATCAATACGCCGAATTTCAGAATCGGCGCCTTTCCCTCTCTTCCAACGACTATCTAATTAAAGAACTGGATTTCTATGTAAAGGCGAATATTCTCTCCCGATTGTTGGATTTACAATTTGCTACTGACTTCAGCAATCTCAGTCTTTCCCTTGAATCCGACTACACCATGCCGGTAGTGGCAGAAAGGCAACGAAAAAGCCGCCGCGAGCGTGAAATGGATGAACCCTCCATTCAACGAGAAGATTTTCCCCTGCAATTTAATCGTGAATCCTCAATATTGGATGGTGCCTTTCTCGATTACAACCTCGCTTCCAATATTACAAGCGACTTGAATTTGTATACCTATAACTTTAACACGGGAGCAGAATTCCTGGCCGGCGACGTTCAGGGTTCGATGTCCGGTTCATGGTCTCGAGTTAATTCCTCTTTTAACACCAACAACCTGCGGTGGCGCTATGTAATGCGTGAAAATGACTGGGTAAGCCGCATTCGCGTGGGACAAAGTGTTACCGACGATATTCAATCGCGGTCTTTTACCGGCCTCAAAATATCGAATGATCCCATTGAACCCCGAATTTCGTTTGACGAGTATGTCGTGCAGGGAGAAACTCAACCTCAGTCGGAAGTTGAGCTATATTTAAATAACAGTCTGATCGATTTTCAAGAAGCTGACGAGCTGGGTAATTACCGGTTTGTCATTCCCCTTACCTACGGCAGCTCCCGACTTAGGATACGAATTTACGGTCCGGACGGCGGCGTTCGTGAATTAAACCGGCGCATTCTCGTTCCCTTTAATTTTCAGAAACCCGGCGAGTTGCGCTACTCTGTAAGTGCCGGCCGCATGGACCGCGGACTGATTGGAACCACCGAACGGGGTTATCTCGCCCAGTCGGAAGTGCGCATGGGGGTGAACCGTAATTTGACCGTAGGCGGCGGAATGGAATACCTTGAACCGATTCACACGTCCCAGCCTTTATTTTACGGTACTTTTTCGTCCCGCCTTTTTACCAACTACCTCGTCAACGCCGACCTCGCGCCCGACGCTTTTTACCGCCTGCAAACCAGCACCGTATATGCCAGCTCGGCCGGCTGGGGAGTTGATTACACCTACTATCCGTCAGACAATTTCTACAATCGTTCCGGCAACGATCATGAAATACGAGGTAACTTTTTCGTGCCGTTCAACATCGGACCGATGCAATTCAACACGCGACTGACATCGACCCACCGCCGCGGTCCGGGCAGCAATACCACCCGTTATCGGTTCGATCTGAACACCAGAATCGGCCGCGTGACGATACGAGGCGGTTTTCGGGACCAGCAAATCGGTCCCCTTGAGGCAACCACCACCTCCAATTCACAATTAACCGGCTCATTCACCTATACCTTGTCCCGGAGATCGACTGTACCCGGAATTTTACAGGGCATGTTTATTCGCGGCCAGGTTGACTACAGCAACCGCACCAGCAGCGTAGAACGGGCCAACCTCCAACTTTCAAGGAATATTTCTGAAACGGGACGGCTTCGCGTCAGCTATGACCGCAATTTCACGGGCGGTTACAACAACTTCAACCTGGGACTGACCTTCAATTTCTCCAAAACCCGGTCAACCTCAACGCTTCGCAGCAATCGCGGCGATTTTGCCTATACTCAAAATATGCGCGGAACGGTCGGCTACGACAGCCGCAACAATGACGTTGTTCTCGATAACCGTCAGCAGGTCGGCCGTTCCGCTGCTACCGTACGCCTCTTTGTCGATGAAAACAACAACAGTGAGTACGACGACGGTGAAAAACTGATTGACGACAACGCCGTCCAATTACGCCGAACCGGCAATGTGAAAATGTCCGGCGACAGTACCATTCACATGATGCAACTTCAAGCCTACAATCGGCTCAATGCAAAAATCAATAAATCGGCTCTTACAAATCCGCTGTATATCCCGGAAATCGAAGAATTCTCCTTCATAGCGGATCCCAATCAATTCAAACCGATCGACATTCCATTTTATCAGAGCGGGGTGATCTCGGGTAATATTTATCAGATGAAGACGGACACCAGTACAAAGGAGCCGGTGGCCGGACTTCGACTTACTCTCGAGGGAGTAAATAACGATTTCAGTAAAGAACTTCGCACGTTTTCGGACGGCGGATTTTACTCGATGGAGGTCCCTCCCGGAAAATATCGACTGCTGGTTGACTCCACCCAGCTTGACTTCTTAAACGCAAACTCAGATCCCTCCTCCCGGAACTTTCAGGTCGAAGCCAAAGCCCAGGGCGATTTTGTTGAAAACCTCGATTTCACTTTAAAACCTCGCGCAGATACCTCGGACTCCGCACAACCGATTGCCAAAGTTCAAGACCAGGAATCATCCGAGGACCAGCCGCGGGATACCGAGAAAGATACCACCTCTTTTACACCGTATAACTACGCCGTGCAACTGGCCGGGTATAACATGATCGGCAGGGCTATACAGGGTATTCGCCAATTTCTCGATACACAGGACTCTGTTTCGCATACTTTATATATGCGGAAAAATACCCATTACACGGTGCTGAGTGAGTCCAGTGAAAGCATCGCAGACGCCCTGCGTTTAATGTCCAATTTGCGGGAAAAGCATTTTCCGGATGCTTTTCTTGTAAAAACGCATACCCCCAATCCCGACAATATAAACTTTCATATACAACTTGGGGTGTATAAAACAAAACAGGCAGCACAACACTATGCCGACCGGGCCAAGCAGGCACTTAATCAAGAGATAGTGGTGGAAGAGGAAACTGCTTCCGAAGCTACAGGCTCTGATACGACTTACACGATCAACACCGCGTCCATTTCCAGTTTAACCGAGGCCCTCTCAAAAGAGGATAGCATCAATACGCATACGTCTTTCGACTCGGCATTCCTGGATTACCGCGCCTCACGTCTTCACGCGGAGGTCACGTTTGAGCAACTTTTATTGGTGGGTCCTTTTTCCAGCCGAAAGAAAGCTCAAAACCGGGCGAAAGCACTCAACAACCAAAATTTTCAAATCAACCTCGCCTCATTTGACAATCCCTCCGGCACGTATCTTATTATCGAGCAGGATAAGGGACCAAACTATAGTGAGCTCGCTGACCTGATTTCACAGAATCCCGATTTCAAAGATAAAATACAGACAGTCCTGCTGAAGACTATTCGTCCAAAGGAATCGACTGAAGCAACCAATCAACCGGAAAACTAATGGGGTAGCTTTAAACCGGACGGGATTGAATCTATACGCTCTTGCAGACGGGATCAACCTTCATCATCATCGTCCGTAAACTCGGACATCTGCTTCTCGGAAACATTACTTGCCGATCCCAATATACGCTGGTCGGGCGTCAGGGTGATTTCAAAGTGGGCTCCGTCGTCGTTATAGACTTCCAATTCCGCATCAAGCTGCGTAACCAGCGAATTAATAATGGAAAAGCCGAGGCTCTGCGTCTCCTCCGGCTCAAAGTCTTTGGGCACTCCCCGCCCGTTATCTGAAACCTTCAAGTGCACTTTCTTATCCTCTTGATACAGCTCCAGCGTGATTAGTCCCTCCTCTTTTTCCCCAAAGGCATGCTTGAAAGCATTGGTTACCAGCTCGTTGGCGATATTGGCGAGCGGCATCGCTTCGTTGACATTCAGCTCCACCGGCTCGAGCCGGTAATCGATGGAAATTCCGTCGCCGGAGACAAGGGTGTCCGATATCATATCCACCAACCGCTTCAGGTTTTCTGCAAAGTTTATATTGGTAAAGCTTTGCGACTGATAGAGCAGCTCGTGGATCAGGGCGATCGACTTGACCCGCATCTTGGCGTTGTTCAGCTTGTCGAGCACTTCCGTCTTTTCCTCTTCCATCGCCTGCAGTTCAATCATGCTCGAAATCACGGCCAGGTTGTTTTTAACGCGGTGATGGATCTCCGTGAGCATGGTCTCTTTTTCCTCGTTGGCCTGCCGCAACTCCCATTCCACTTTTTTCAAGTGGGAGATATCCAGTCCGACGACCTGTATATACTGTTGATCGTTGACGTCGATTCGGGTTAAATTGGCAAATATCGGCACTTTCTCTCCGTTTCGGGCTTCCAGTACCGACTCGAGCGCCGCGTCATTGCCACTCCTGGCTTTTCCGACAGCTCGCTGAATCGAGTCCCGGCCCGAGGCCCCAATAAACTCCAGTATGTCCTTCTGCTCGATCTGCTCCTCGCTATACTGGCTTATCCTCTCCAGCTTCTGGTTCCAGCGGCGGACCCGTCCCTCCCTGTCCAGAAGCAAATACATCCCCGGCAGCTTATTAAGCAGCGACTGCATTAATTCGTGCTCCAACCGGTACCTACGCTGGCTGCGGATTTTCTCGGTTACGTCGTGAATGATGGCGAGCCGGCATTTACGGTCTTTATAATTGACAAAATTCGCCTGGATACGGACATAGATGATACTGCCGTCGCCGGTCTTATTTTGCCAGATACTGGTATGCTTGAAGTCTTTTTCTCCCTCTTCTTCATAACTCTTTAATTCGGGCAATTCTTCCTCCGGCAGCAAATCCCGGATCGTCATGGACTCCATTGCTTCCTTCTCATAACCATACAAAGATAGTGCCGCGGGATTCGCCTCGATAATTTGCAGCGAATCCTCCTCATATATCAGGATAGGACTGTGCGTCTCCTCTACCGGGAATTCAATTGTTTTCATATTTTACCACGGGTCATATTACAACAGCATACTCATCGGATTTTCCATCAGTTGACGGAAAGTGTTCAGAAAGTTAGCCGCTTTCGCACCGTCCACAATGCGATGATCGCTGGACAGGGTGACTTTCATGCGCTTGCCGGGCACGACTTCCCCGTCCTTGACCACGGGCTTCTCCTTGATAGCTCCGACGGCCAGAATACAGGCGTTCGGAGGATTGATGATGGCCGTAAACTCTTCAATGCCAAACATACCGAGATTGCTAACCGTAAACGTGCTGCCCTGCATCTCTTCCAGGTCGAGGTCTTTATTTTGGGCACGTTCGGCCAGTGCTTTGGTCTCGCTGGAAATAGTGCGAATGCCTTTCTGGTCGGTATTGCGGATCACCGGAGTCAACAGTCCCTCTTCAATGGCCACGGCCACGGCCACATGTATATCGCCGTGCTGGGTGATGGTATCGCCGTTCCAGCTGCTGTTGACCCACGGGTGTTGCCGGAGAGCCAGTGCTGCAGCTTTGACGACCAGGTCATTGAAGCTGATCTTGACGTCGCTGACCTCGTTGAGCTCCCCGCGCGCCTCGACGGCTCGTTCCATGTCAATCTCGATCGTCTCGTAATAGTGCGGATAGCCGAACTTGCTCTCCGAGAGGCGCTTGGAAATGGTCTTGCGCATCTGCGAGACGCGAACCTCCTTGCTTTCCCGCGATGCATAGGCGCCGGGCTCGGCGGTGGGGACGGCCGCCTCCTCTTCAAAATTCTCGATATCACGCTTGATAATTCGTCCCCCGGGACCGCTGCCTTGTACGCGCGACAGATCTATGCCCTGCTCCTTCGCCATGTTTTTAGCCAGCGGCGAAGCCTTGATTCGCCCATCTCCTCCGGTCGATGCCGTCTCCGTCTTACCCTTCCCGGGCTGGGGCTGCGGCGGCGCTCCATTGCCTCCGGGCTGCGTGGTCGGAGCTTCGGTAGCATCGTCGGCATCAGTTTCCGCTTCTCCCCCGGCATCTTCTTTCTCCTGATCTTCCCCGGCGTCCGCTTCCTCGACCCCGGCCGCTGCACCGCCTTCCTGCTCCACCTCGGCCAACACATCGCTGATATCCTCGTCCTCCTCTGCAATAATGGCCACCGTGCCGCCCAGGGGTACGGTATCGCCTTCACTAAACAACAGCTTGCGAATGACGCCGCCGTCGAACACTTCCATTTCCATCGTCGCCTTGTCGGTCTCGACTTCAGCGATCACGTCGCCGGATTCCACCGTATCGCCTTCCTTTACGTTCCAGCCGGCAATAACGCCTTCTTCCATCGTATCACTCAATTTGGGCATGGGGACCTTGACAGCCATAGTAAAAAATTTTCTTTGAAAAATTTTTTGTCGGAAGACGGAAGGCGGAAGGCGGAAGGTTATTCCAGCAGGTACCGCTGTAGTGTATATACACAACCTCGCTACCTGCTGGATTTAGCTTCCGTCCTCCGGCTTCCGACTTCCGGCTTATTAAATTCTATTTACAGAATGTTATTTATGTCTACAAACATTACTTTCGATAAGTAACGGTATTAACGGCGTCAATCACCTGATCGGGGCTCGGCAGCCACTGATCCAGGAGTTTCTTGGAGTAGGGAGCCGGGGTATCGGGCAAGGTGACCCGTTTTACCGGGGCGTCGAGCCAGTCGAATACGTCGCGGTGAATCAGGTAGCCGACTTCGGAGGCGAATCCGCTGAACGGATGCTGCTCGTCGACTACGACGGCCCGGTTGGTTTTCTTGATCGATTGGGCGATCGTCTCCATATCGAGTGGCTTGACGGTTCGGGGATCGATAAGTTCCACTTCCACCCCTTCCTTGGCCAGTTGCTGCGCGGCCCGTTTGGCGACATGAAACATCTTGCCGTGGGCAATGACGGTCACATCGCTTCCTTCCCGCTTGACCTTCGCCTTGCCGATGGGAATCGTGTAGTCGTCCTCTTCACTGACCTCGCCTTTCAATCCATACATCTGTTCCGACTCCATAAAGAGCACCGGATTATCGTCGCGGATGGCCGATTTCAGCAATCCCTTGGCATCATCCGGTTCCGACGTGTATATCACTTTCAGACCGGGATACTGCGCGTACATGGCGTCATAGGCCACCGAGTGCGTGGCGCTCAACTGACCAGCCGAGGCGTTGGGACCGCGAAACACAATCGGCATGGAAATCTGTCCGCCGGTCATATACCGGACCTTCGCGGCGTTGTTCATAATCTGATCGGTAGCCAGCAGCGCAAAATTAAACGTCATAAACTCCACAATCGGCCGCAGCCCATTCATGGAGGCGCCCACTCCGATCCCGGCAAAGCCGATTTCAGAAATAGGGGTATCGATTACGCGTTTGGGACCATATTTATCCAACAGTCCCTTGGTCACCTTGTATGCGCCATTGTACTCGGCGACTTCCTCGCCCATCAGGAAGATATTCTCATCCTGATTCATCTCTTCGTCAATAGCGGCATTAATAGCATTTCGAAATTCTAGTTCAGCCATCACTAATTTACTTTCTGTTAAATATTTACCGGCGAAAGACCTCTTCCTTTCGCCTCACCTGTTTCTTATAAAACTCCATACTCAATACACCGAAGCGAGCTTATCTCCGCTATTTTATGTATGGAAAGGATAGTCATCCTCTACATACACATCCTTGTACAGATCATCTTCCTCGGGGAAATCGCTCTCCTCGGCAAATTCAATCGCCTCGTTTATTTCCTCTTCCACCTGCTCGTCAACTTCCTCGACTTCCTCTTCCGTACTAATATCGTTCTCCGTTACATACCGGCGCATCCGTTCCACCGGATCTATTTCCTTGTACGTCTCGAGCTCTTCCTTGGTACGATAGGTTTCCGGGTCGGACATCGAGTGACCGCGATATCGGTAGGTCCGTATTTCAAGGAAATAGGGCTCCGAATTTTCGCGGACGTATTCGGCGACTTCCTGCATCTTCTCCATAACCGTAAAGACGTCCATTCCGTTGATATAGTCATGCTCAATATCAAAACCCTTCGCCCGCTCGTACAGCTCGCCTACGCTGTGACGAGCCACCGAGGTCCCCATCGCATAGCCGTTGTTCTCCACGACAATGGCGTTCGGAAGCTCCCAGAGCCTGGCCATATTGAACACTTCATACAGGTTACCCTGCTGAACGGCTCCGTCGCCGATAAAAGACGCGCAGATGCGGCCGTTTTCCTTGTATTTGTTGGCCATCGCAATACCGGCACCGAGCGGAATGTGGGCGCCCACAATAGCATGTCCGCCCCAAAAATGCTCTTCCGCATTCGCAAAATGCATGGAACCGCCTTTTCCGCGGGAGCAGCCGGTTATTTTACCATAGAGTTCGGCCATACCTTCTTTTGCCGATACGCCGCGCACCAGCCCCCATCCGTGATCGCGATATGCCGTTATAATATCATCATCCTCGTTCAACGCATAAGCGGTCCCCGTGGAGATAGCCTCCTGTCCCATATACAGATGAAGGAAGCCGCCGTACTTCCCCTGTTGATACATCTGCATGGCCCGCTCCTCAAAGCGGCGCTGCAGGTACATCAGGTAATACATGTGTTTCACATCCTCTTCCGACAATCCCAGATCTTCATGGGTTGCATCGGTAGGATCGGGAAGTTTGGTACTTTTGTGAACTTTTTTCTCGATATCCGGGGTGTCATTAGACGAGGGAGCGAATCCCACGGAAGTCTTCTTTTTCTCTGCCATATTGTTAGGATTTATAATTCTTCAGTAACATACTCATCTCGGATTCTATCGTGTTCCCCTGTATGTAGTGTTGCCCGCGTTGCGATGTTTTCCTGTTTTTTCTTTATTCAAGGGTGTCAAACCGGGTCGTCTTTAACGCTTACTTTTTCGCCGTGATCTCTTAATATAATTGCGTGGCAGAATATACTCAAAAATTGCCAGAGAATACAATTTACGTCTGTACTCTATTCACTATTAAATCCTTTTATATCCAATGGAGACTCCGGTTAATGTTCATCCAAAAGCGACTCGACTTGGTCAAGGGCTTCTTGCAGTTTCCCGGGTTCCCGACCGCCGGCGGTCGCCAGTTCGGGTTGTCCGCCGCCGCCTCCCCCGACGATCCTGCCCAGTTTACCTACCAGGTCTCCGGCCTGGAATCCATTTTCCCCGACCAGGTCATCAGACAGGGCGGCCACCAAATACACCTTCCCTTCATCCCGATCACGGGAACCGAGCACGGTCAGCGTGCGCTCTTTGCACTTGTCGCGGGACTCGTGGCCGAGCTGCTTGAGCATATCCATATCCACATCCGGTATCTCACCTTTTACGATCCGGACTCCCTTTTCGGTCTGCCGGGCCTGGGTGATAAGCTTGTCGAGTTGAGCCGAACTGTTTTGCAGGCGCAGCCGCTCCACTTCTTTTTCCAGGTCCTTCTTCTCTTCAATTAACGTATGAATATCCCGGACCAGGTTCTCGGACTGACCTATTTCAGCTTTTATGGACGCCAGCGTGCGTTTTTCATCTCGTAAATACAGATCAGCCGCGTGACCGGTGACGGCCTCGACTCTTCGCACACCGGCCGACGCCGAGGTCTCCTGCAGAAAACGAAAATAACCGATCTCGCCGGTAGCCTGGACGTGGGTGCCTCCGCAAAGCTCCATGGAGTAGGCCGGATCAAACGTGATCATGCGCACCCGGTCGCCGTATTGTTCGCCGAACAGCATCATGGCGCCCCGTTCGCGGGCTTCTTCAATCGGCACGTCGCGCTCTTCCTCCAGCCGAATATCCTCCTGGATTTTTTCATTCACCAGTCGCTCAATGGTCTCCAACTCGTCGTCGGTAACCTGTTCATAGTGAGAAAAGTCAAAACGCAAGTGATCTTCCGCCACCAGCGATCCTTTCTGGGCCACATGGTCACCCAAAATCTCTCGCAGGGCCGCGTGCATCAGATGGGTCGCCGAATGATGCTTCCGGATTTCGCGGCGGCGATTCCAGTCCACAATAGCATCCCACTCGCCCGTCGGATCCTCGGGCAGCCGATCAACATAATGAATCGAATACTCACCGCTTCGCTGGACGTCCTGTACGTGCAAGTGCTCATCGCCATTGGTAATCACGCCCGTATCCGCTACCTGACCGCCGCTCTCGGCATAAAAGGGGGATTGGTCGAGGATAACGGCGTTCCGGTCGCCTTCCCGCCGATACGCCACGATACGGGCCTTGGCTTCCAACTGGTCATACCCGACGAAATGATAGCCGTCAAACGTACTAACCTCCACCCAATCTTCTTTGTCTCCGTGATCCACATCGAAACTGCCGGCCGCGCGCGCTCGTTCGCGTTGCTGCTGCATCAACTCGTCAAAACGTTCTTTATCCACGTCGACGTCCCGCTCTCGCGCCATCAACTGGGTGAGATCGATGGGGAATCCGTACGTATCATGCAACTTGAATGCATTCTCCCCCGAGAGCTCGCCTTCTTCTTCCACCATTTTATTGAACAGCTCAATCCCTTCCCCGAGGGTTTTCAGAAAGCTGTTTTCCTCGGATCGGACCACGTTAATCACATAATCCTGCTGCGCGTGAAGTACCGGGAAGACCTCCTCGAATTGTTCGGCGAGGGTGGGGACGAGCTTGTAGAGAAACGGCTCCTCGAGGTTCAAGCGGTCCCAGCCGTAACGAATAGCACGGCGAAGAATGCGACGCACCACATATCCGCGTCCCTCATTCCCGGGAGCCGCCCCATCGGTTATCGAGAAGCTGACCGCCCGGATATGGTCGGCGAGGACCCGCATCGCGATATCGGTCTCCTCGTCGTCGCCGTACTCAACACCTGAAAGCTCTTCAATCTTATTCAGCAGCGGTTCAAAAACGTCGGTATCATAATTGGATCGTTTCCCCTGCAACACCGCCACCATGCGTTCAAATCCCATGCCGGTATCCACATGTTGGGCGGGCAGTTTTTCGAGCGACTGATCCTTCAGCCGGTTAAACTGGATAAACACCAGATTCCATATCTCCATGACCCGCGGGTCGTCCTGATTCACCAGGGAGGCCCCGTCCACTTTCCGGCGTTCCTCCTCGGGACGTACGTCGATATGCACCTCGGAACACGGTCCGCACGGTCCGGTATCCCCCATTTCCCAGAAATTCTCCGCTTTTCCAAACTTCAGGATATGGTCAGGGTTGATATCGGTTTCCTCTTTCCAGAGCTCGATCGACTCGCTGTCCTCGGGCAATCCGTCCTCCTCATTACCTTCAAATACGGTGGCATACAGCCGATCCGGTTCCAGGTCCCATTTATCAACCAGCAGCTCCCAGGCCCAGCGTATTGCCTCTCGTTTAAAGTAATCGCCGAACGACCAGTTGCCGAGCATCTCAAACAGCGTATGATGGTAGGTATCATGGCCCACCTCGTCCAGGTCGTTATGCTTGCCGCTTAC
>CAYQXO010000013.1:0-39920 GCA_964421495.1 uncultured Balneolaceae bacterium
GAAATTGACAAATTTAAAAGTGATGTAATAGAACAGGGAATCGACCGGTTCGGATCCATTGACATCCTGGTCAATAATGCCGGAATCATTCGCAGAGCGCCTGCTCATGAACATTCCGATGATTACTGGGATGATGTGATCGACGTAAACCTTTCCTCCCTTTTCAAAATTAGCCGTGAAGTAGGTAAGCAAATGATTGACCAGGGACACGGAAAAATTGTTAATATTGCCTCGCTGCTAACGTTCTTCGGCGGCATCACGGTGCCTTCTTATGCTGCCAGTAAAGGAGGGGTTGCGCAGGTTACGAAAGCGCTGGCCAACGAGTGGGCAGAACACGACATCCAGGTTAACGCCATCGCCCCCGGCTACTACGAAACGGATAATACGGCGCCCCTGCAAGAAAACGAAGAGCGCTACAAGGCCATCACCGAACGCATACCGGCCGGAAGATGGGGACAGCCGGAAGACTTGAAAGGAGCCGTCGTATTCTTATCCTCCGACGCCGCAAATTATGTCAACGGTCATGTCATGCTGGTCGACGGAGGATGGATGGCCCGATAAAACGGCGGTCTGTAATCCTGAATCGATTCAGGGGCCCGACTGGAACCTAACCGGACCAATCATTGTTTAGATAACGCAAATAGCAACAAAATCAATTAAGAACATAAACTGGAGGATTTGCATGAAAGTACAATATTCGACCAATCCCGAACAGTATGCGCGTATGACGACCGATGAGTTGCGCGAAACGTATCTGGTTGATGAGCTGTTCGAGACGGATGAAATTAATATGAATTATTACTTCGTGGATCGGACCATCGTCGGTTCGGCCGTTCCCGAAAAAGATCCCCTGAAACTTACCGCACCCCAAAAACTACTCGCGGCCGACTACTTTACGCAACGCCGCGAAATCGGAGTCTTCAATATCGGCGGCGACGGGATTATTTCGGTCGACGGAACCGACCACGAGCTGTCCAGACTCGACATTCTCTATATCGGTCGGGGCAATGAAGACATTCAATTCAAAAACAGCGGCTCCGGTGATCCGCCGCGATTTTACTTTGTAAGTTACACGGCTCATACCGATCACCCGACGACCAAGGGCACCCAAAACGAGGCCAACCTTGTTGAGCTCGGAACCGAAGAGGGAGCCAGTGTGCGCAATCTTTACCAATACATTCACCCCGACGGCATACAAAGTTGTCAACTGGACATGGGCTTCACCCAGGTGGAAAGTGGAAGCGTCTGGAACACGATGCCTGCCCACACCCACCTTCGTCGCTCCGAGGTCTATATGTACTTTGACCTCGAGGGGGATAACGTCGTCTTTCACCTGATGGGACCCGAGGATGAAACCCGAACCGTGGTTGTACGAAACGGAGAAGCCGTCTTTTCTCCGCCATGGTCCTTCCACGGCGGCGCAGGCACCAGCAACTATTGCTTTGTCTGGGCCATGGGCGGCGAGAACCAGTCGTTCGACGACATGGATCCCATAGAATTTCCCGATATGAAGTAAATCTTCGGTACCGGCATCCAGGCGGGTGCCGGTACTTATCTACGGTTTTGTCGTCATCCGAAACCTTTCCTTTCGGAATCATTCAACCATCAATACCTCTATCTTCAACGTAACGGAATTAGATACCATCAAAAGATTCTTATGGCACGTTTGACAACCATTTCCCGCATTTTATTGGGTACCCTGATCCTGTTTTTAATTTCCGGATGCGGTGTCCGGGACGATACCAAGGTACTGCGACTCGGTCACGGCCTGGACTCCTCCCATCCCGTCCATAAAGGAATGGAACGTTTTGCCGAACAGGTGGATGAGCTTTCCGATGGAAAAATGAAAATCGAGATCTATCCGAGCGAACAACTCGGTTCTGAACGCGAAATGATTGAGATGCTGCAGATTGGCAGTCTCGATATGTCCAAGGTATCGGCCGCCGTACTGGGCGGATTTTCACCGCTTTACAAGGTGCTGAGCGTTCCCTACCTGTTCCGTGATCGTCAACATCGATTTCAAGTACTCGACAGCTCCGTGGGCGACTCCCTCCGGCTGGCGCCGGTCAAATACGGATTCCGCGCCATCGGCTTTTATGACGCCGGTTTCCGCAGTTTTTATACGAACGGAAAACCCATTCGCAAACCGTCCGACCTCGAAGGCATGAAGGTACGGGTCATGGAGAGTAATACCGCCATTAAAACCGTGCAGGCCCTCGGCGGTTCACCCACGCCTATTGCCTGGGGAGAACTCTACTCTGCATTGCAGCAGGGCGTAGTCGACGGGGCTGAAAACAATCCCCCGACCTTTATGCTGGCCAATCACTATCAAGTAACAGAATACTTCAGCCTGGACGAACACTCGGCGATCCCCGACGTGGTTATAATCAGCGAGGAAACCTGGCAGAAATTATCTGAAGAGGAAAAGGAAATTGTGGAAAAGGCATTCGAACGTTCCGAGGAGTACCAGAAGAAACTTTGGAAAAAAGCTACGGAAGAAGCTCTTGCCAAAGTCAAGGAAGCAGGAATCGAGGTTATTCGACCCGACAAGGAACCCTTCCGTGAAAAAGTGCAGCCCGTTTACGAATCATTTAAAGACCGCCCGCGCCTTTATTCCATGATTCAAAAAATTCAACGAATGGGGCGCGACAGCGTCCAGACGGATACCACCGAATCAAAACCGTTATAGGGCAACCATTACGTAATTCTCAATGCATATTAAAAAGTAATAAAACCAAGTGCCATGAAACGATTGATGCCTGGTATTGACTTTGTCCTGAAATGGCTGGTAATCATTTTTATGGGAGCTAATGTCTTGAACGTGTTATGGCAGGTATTTACCCGCTTTGTTATGGACAGTCCCAGTATGTTCACCGAGGAACTTGCGCGATACCTGCTCATCTGGGTCAGTTTCCTCGGGGCCGCCTACGCCTATCGAAAACGCATTCATCTGGCCGTGGAAGTATTTACCCAGCGTTTATCGGGCAAGACGTTTAATTACGTACAGATCTTTATTCAATGCAGTATTTTCCTTTTCTCTCTTTTTGTGCTGCTCATCGGCGGATGGGACCTGACGTCACTCAGTTTTGAAATGAATCAGACCGCCGCAGCGCTGCAAATAAACATTGGCTATGTGTATATGGTCATTCCCATTAGCGGCGCTTTGTTCATGTACTATTCCCTCATATTTATAGGTGAGTACCGCAAAAAATTGCGTGGTGAAGACAGCGAAATTCTGGACGAATTGACGACCAAACAACCTAAAACTGCCGAATAATTCCTAACTCCTATGGAATGGTTTAACATACTGGTACTACTCATCAGCTTTGCCTCTTTACTCCTTATTGGCGTACCCATTTCTTTTTCACTCGGTTTTTGTACGATTTTAACCCTGATCATTTCAGTCGATGTTATGCCGGCACTGACTACCGTTGCCCAGCGAATGGGGACGGGACTAGACAGTTTTGCCCTCCTCGCCATACCCTTCTTTATACTGGCGGGACAATTTATGAATCAGGGCGGTATTGCACGGCGACTGGTGGATTTTGCCAAGACCGTCGTTTACGGGCTCCCCGGAAGTCTTTCTTTCGTAATTATTGTAGCCTGTATGCTTTTCGGGGCCATTTCAGGGTCCGCCGTCGCCGCTGCAGCCGCGGTTGGCGGATTCATGATTCCCCTGATGGTCGATGAAGGGTACGACCGCGATTTTAGTGCGGCCGTCAACGTTACGGCGTCCACAACCGGCATTCTTATTCCACCCAGTAACGTTCTGATTGTGTATGCTTTCGCCAGCGGCGGGGCCTCGGTGGCCGCTCTTTTCCTGGCCGGCTATCTGCCCGGAATTCTTCTTGGACTGTGCCTTATGGGTGTTGCAGGCTACTACTCCTACACCAAAGGATATCCGAAAGGCGACAAGGTTAGCCTGAAAGAAGCCTTTTTCCGCTTCCTGGACGCGATTCCCAGCATCCTGCTTATTGTAATAGTTATCGGGGGAATCGTGGCGGGTTACTTTACAGCCACCGAGGCTTCGGCTGTAGCCGTTCTCTACGCCTTTCTGCTCGCTGTGCCCATCTACAGGGAAGTCAAATGGCGGGAAATACCGCAAGTACTGCTGGAAACCAGTAAAACTACCGCTATTGTAATGTTCCTGATAGCCGCCTCCATTGCCATGTCGTGGATGCTTTCATTTGAACAAATTCCTCAAAACATCAGCGCCGGCCTGCTGGCACTTAGCGAAAGCAAGTTTGTAATTTTACTGCTTATAAACGTTATTCTGTTGTTAGTCGGAACGTTTATGGATGTCACCCCGGCCATATTGATCTTTACACCGATATTCCTGCCAGTGGTTACTGAATTGGGCGTTGACCCGGTTCATTTCGGCATTATTATCGTTCTCAACCTCTGCGTGGGACTCTGCACGCCCCCGGTGGGTACGGCTCTGTTTGTCGGGACAAGCATTGCAGAGACGACCATTTCCAAAATGATTAAACCGCTGCTTCCTTTATACGCCGTTATGATCTTCTGGTTACTGGTGGTCACCTATTTCCCTGAATTGAGCCTGTACCTGCCCCGTTTATTCGGCTTTTAAGAACATTTAAACCTGAAACTAAAATTATTTTATATCGATGGCACTGGATATTAAGTCCGAAGCTAAAACCGAGCTTGACCTTTTAACCCTGGGAGAATGCATGGTGCGTTTTAATCCCCCGGGCCGTGAACGCATCGAATACAGTCCCTACTTTGAAGCTTATGTAGGCGGCGGCGAATACAATGTCGCCTACGCTCTCTCGCGTTTTGGCATGCGGGCCGACTGGACGGCCAAACTGGTTGACAATCCCCTGGGACGTTATATCAAACACCATGCAAACGGCGTCGGTCTGCCGCTGGACGAAGTGGTATGGACGGAATACGACGGCGTAGGCATCGAAAACCGAATCGGCCTGCATTTTACGGAAGTGGGCAAAGGCATTCGTCCCAGCGTTTCGATTTATGATCGGGGACACAACGCCACGGCGCACCTGCAACCCGGTGATATCGACTGGGACCACATTTTCGGAGAGCGCGGCGTTCGCTGGTTCCACCTCGGCGGCATCTTCACGGCGCTTAGCGACAGCTGCATCGAGGTAGCCCGCGAGGCCATGAAGGCCGCTCACGCGAACGGCACCATTGTAAGCTACGACCTGAACTTCCGCAGCAAACTGTGGACCAGCGAAAAGGCGATTGATGTGACCACCGATCTCGTGCAGTACATGGACGTGGTCATAGGCAATGAAGAAGACTTTCAGAAGGTGCTCGGCTTTGAGGTCGAAGGAGTCGACGAATCTTATCAGGAACTGCAGACCGAAAACTACAAGAAGATGGTCAACCGTGTCGTAGATACCTATCCGAACATCAAAGCGGTGGCCACCACCCTGCGCGAGGTTATCAGCGCGGACGAGAACAACTGGTCGGCCCTGCTCTATCACGAGGGCGACTTTTACCACTCCGTTACATTCGACCGACTGCAGATCGAGGATCGCGTAGGCGGAGGCGACGGCTTTTGCAGCGGACTCGTGTACGCGCTGCTCAATGATTACGAACCGCAGGACGCGGTGGATTTCGGCGCCGCCCACGGAGCGCTTGTTCAGACCACTCGCGGGGATAACAGCAAGGCCGACCTTGAGGAAGTCAAAGAAGCGGCCGAAGGCGGGTCGGCGCGGATTAAACGTTAATCGACATTCCGCACCCCCCTGCTTTATATGCACGGGTTACATTCCCAATCGGAATCCAAATGATTAATCTGCCAACCTGAACACCATAACCAGGTTTGATTCCCGTCAACTATCAGGATTAAACGTTAAAATATAAAGTGACATACACGATGAATCGTACTGAGATTCTACAACGGATGATTGATACCGGCATCGCCGCCGTGGTACGTATGGATGATCATGACAAACTTCTGAAAGGCGTTGAGGCTATGATGCAGGGGGGCATTGACTGCATAGAAGTTACCATGACGACTTCTGACCCCTTGCGCGCTATCGAAAAAGTCAAAAATGAGCTCGGGGAGAGTTTGGTCGGAGTCGGGTCCGTGTTGGATGCTTCCACCGCTCGTTCGGCTATCCTGGCGGGAGCCGAGTTTGTAGTCAGCCCCATTCATGATCAGGATATCGTTCAAATGGCCCATCGCTACGACAAACCCTGTATTTCCGGCGCCTTTACTCCCACTGAAATAAAAGAGGCCTGGGAGGAAGGAGCCGATGTTGTAAAAGTATTTCCGGCCGGCATGTTTGGTCCCGGTTACTTTAAGGCGATTAAAGGTCCCATGCCCCAAATTCGACTTACGCCCACCGGCGGCGTCAACTTTGATACCGCTGCTCCCTTTTTACGTGCCGGAGCTGAATTTCTGGGTGCCGGCTCGGCACTCTTTGACAAAGAGGCCGTACGGAATAACAACTGGGATCAACTGCAAAAAAACGCCTCCACATTCCGGGATATCATCAAAAAAGCACGCGAGGAATCAACCTCCGGGTAGTACCATTGGTGTGCTTCAGAGGATTTCCAAAAACTCTCGCGTTTTAGCGTTCCTCCCTTACAACTCATACGATAATTTTGTAACTTTTAAATTCGTATAACCTACCGTTTATATGAGTTAACTATGATGGTTTAATAATATATACAAGATACTTCCGTGGCTATGAAAGTTGCATTTGATACCCTGGGCTGCAAGCTGAATTATTCGGAAACGCAGACGATCAAACGTCAGTTCAGGAATCGGGATTATCAAATTACCGACTTCGACGAGATAGCCGACATATACGTAATCAACACCTGCTCCGTGACAAACAATGCCAATCGGGCCTGTAGGAAAACCGTGCGCCGGGCATTACGAAAAAATCCCAAAGCCTTCGTAGCCGTCGTCGGTTGCTACGCCCAGCTCGAACCGGAGGAGATAGCTGATATTGACGGGGTGGACGTGGTGTTGGGACACAAAAATAAATTTGATCTGCTGGAGCTCTTTGACCGTTTTGAAAAACAGTCGGAAACCCTGATTTACAACACCGATGTGAATGAAGCGGTTGATTTTCATAACGCCTTCAATGCGAGCGACCGTACCCGGGCATTCCTGAAAGTGCAGGACGGGTGCAGTTACAACTGCGCTTTTTGCACCATTCCCCTGGCACGCGGAAAAAGTCGCAGCCCGACCATCTCAACCGTTTTGGACAATGCCCGCCACCTGGTGGACCAAGGATTTAAAGAAATTATTTTAACCGGCGTAAACGTGGGAGATTTCGGGGCTCAGTCCGACGAAGATTTCTTCCAACTGATTCAGGCGCTCGATACGGAGGTTGAGGGACTGAGGCGCATTCGCTTTTCCTCGGTGGAACCCAACCTGATGCACGACGATATTATACGCTACGTCGCCGAATCCAACACGATTCAACCCCACTTTCACATGCCGCTGCAGAGCGGCAGCGATGAAATGCTCAAGCGGATGAGAAGGCGTTACCTGTCTGACGTCTATGCCGACCGGGTAGAGTTAATTCGTGAACTTATACCGGACGCCTGCATTGGTACGGATGTCATTACGGGTCACCCGGGCGAAACGGAAGAACTTTTCCGGCAGTCCTATGATTTCATTGACGGACTGGATGTATCGTATCTGCACGTATTCACGTACTCCGAGCGACCCAATACGGACGCCGTGGAGATGGAACCGGTCGTACCCAAGCAAAAGCGGAAGGAACGTACTCATAAATTGCGACGACTGTCGGCCAAAAAACGATTTGAATTCGACACCCGTTTTACCGGAGACATTCGGCCCACCCTCTTTGAAAGTGCTGAAAAAAATGGATATATCCAGGGATGGACCGACAACTATGTCAGGGTAGCAGTGCCGTACGATGAAAGATTCGAAAATCGTATTTTACCCGTTCGAATCGGAAAACGAACCAGGGAAGGACATTTTCTGGGAGAGATCCAGGAAGCCGTGGAAACGGAGGAACAAGTTATTGCCGAATTAACCGAATAGAACTCAAGCGAAATTTTGTTATCTATGGATGATCCGGAAAAGCTTATTGACCATGTAATAGCCTATTTAAAAGAACAGCAGCGCATGTTCGGGGATTTTGAAACCGGGACTTCAAACGTTGCCGAACCAGAGAAGACCACTCCCGATAAAGGTCAACATTCCTCTCCTTCTGTCGATACACCTGATGCACCGAAATCCGAACCGAACCGTCCACCGCCTGATAACGATTCCCCGGCCCCCCAGCCGGATGAGGAGTCGATGCAAAATTCCGGCAAGGAAACGATAGGTGGAAAAAAGCCGCAAAGTCATCTCTTTTCCACCAACCCCGATGCTTCGGATAACATATACGATCAGGTCGAGGGATGCCAGACCTTGAAAGAACTGTACGAGATCAGTAAAAAGGCAGAAGTTTTAAAAACCGATCTCGAAGGAACCAACCTGGTATTCGGTGTCGGAAATCCCGATGCCGACCTGGTCCTTATAGGTGAGGCACCGGGAAGCGAAGAGGATAAGCTGGGTGAGCCGTTTGTCGGGAAAGCCGGCCAGCTTCTGAATAAAATCCTAAAGGCCATCGATCTTGATCGGGACGATATTTACATTGCCAATATACTCAAGCACCGCCCCCCGAAAAATCGTAATCCCCTTCCTGATGAAAGGAAACGAAGTCTCCCTTTCCTTTTAAAGCAATTGGATCTGATCCAGCCCAAACTTATTTTATGCCTGGGGAAAGTTGCAGCCAATACCTTGCTGGATAATAAGGAGTCGCTGAAAAATATGCGGGGCACGTTTCATGCCTTTATGGATCGCTATGAAATGATGGTTACATATCATCCGGCTGCCTGTCTGCGCAACGCCAATTACAAGAGACCCACATGGGAAGATGTGAAGAAATTACGGAAACGGTATGACGAACTGGGATGTAAACCTTCGTAATTCGCTGGATCAAACAGGGGACATAAATACACCCGTCACCATGTACTGCACACTGTTAAATTTAATCACCATATAATTTAAAGGAATTCTGGTTTCGATGGCTAACAATCAAGGAAATAACAAGCGTTCAAGCTCCAATAAACCGGCGGAAGCAAACATTCTGGAAGGGGAAGGTCGTATGCCGCCGCAAGCTCTCGAAGTGGAAGAAGCCGTTCTGGGCAGCATGCTTATCGAACATGATGCCGCCACCATCGCACTGCAGCGGCTAAGCTCTTCCGACTTTTACAAACAGGCGCATCGACACATTTTTGACACGATTCAAACCCTCTATGAGCGCGATAACCCCCTGGATATTCTTACCGTCGAAAACGAGCTGAAAGACCAGCAACTGCTGGAAGCCTGTGGCGGAGCGGAATATCTCTCCGAATTAACCCGTTCCGTGAGTTCCGCCGCAAATGTAGATTATCATTCGCAGATCATTATTGAAAAGGCCATCAAACGGAACCTGATTCTGAATTGTACGGAAGTTATCAAGGAAGCCTACGACTCGACCAGCGATCCCTATGACGTGCTGGATAAGGCGGAGCAAAAAATCTTTGACCTGGCCAATCAAAAATCTCAGGCCACGGCCAAACCGATCGGCGATGTTCTCAAACAAACCCTCTCCTACCTGGAGGATATCAGGGGACAAAAGGCCGGCATTACCGGCGTGCCGACCGGACTCGATATAGATAAACTGACGGCAGGATGGCAACCCGGAGACCTGATAATTATTGCCGCACGCCCATCCATGGGTAAGACGGCCTTTGTGCTGACAACCGCTCGTAATGCAGCTTTATTTGACGACGAAGACCTTCAAACCAACGTGGCCGTATTCAGCCTCGAGATGTCGGATCAATCGCTGGTACAACGGTTATTGACGATGGAGGGAAGGATCAATGCGCAAACCGCCCGTTCCGGAAGATTGAAAGATGACGAGTTCAAGCGCCTCATTGATGCTGCCGGTCGACTGTTTACCGCCAATATATTTGTTGATGATACACCCGGTTTGAGTATTATGGAACTAAGGACGAAGTGTCGTCGACTCAAAAACGAGCATGATATCGGCTTGATAATCGTCGACTATCTGCAACTCATGCAAGCCAGCGGCGTTGACAAAAACCGGAATCGGGAACAGGAAATTGCCAATATTTCCCGGGGACTCAAGGCCCTGGCCAAAGAACTCAATGTTCCGGTCGTGGCCCTCTCGCAATTGAGTCGGGCCGTGGAACAGCGGGGCGGCGACAAGCGACCTCAACTCAGTGACTTGCGTGAATCCGGTTCTATTGAGCAGGATGCCGACGTAGTCCTCTTTTTATACCGTCCGGAGTATTACAATATCACCACCACTCCGGAAGGTCAGTCAACAACCGGGTTGGCGGAAATTATCGTCGGCAAACAGCGTAATGGTCCGACAGGCACCGTACAACTCTACTTCGTCAAAGAATATGCCCGCTTTGAAAACCTTACCACCTCAGATACGCCCGATCCCTATGAAATCGGAGATACGGATGATACGAGCAGCAAAAAACTGGAATCCGGACAACAACCGGACTCCCCTCCTCCAACGGGCTACGATCCCACCCCGAACTCATCCGATGAAGACATTGCCGGATCCTCCGATAGCAATGAAGAAGATGACGAGGCGCCCTTTTAACGTTTGTCCTCCGCGCCCATTGAGAGGTTGAGCCCGGATTTCACTAACGTGGGAATCAGGGCTGGGAAAGAAGCAACGAATTCTCAACGCATATTATCTCAGATTGATAAACACGCGGGTCGTATCCGTAAATATTTCGCCTTTCTCGGTTTTCCAGGTAGCCTGAACCGTATATTTTCTTGGAGGAATGATAAAATGGTCCTGATCCATTTCAAGCTGGGCTCTACCCTCGGGATGTAACTTCGCGGGAAAATCCACGTGCTCTGCCACCAAACTGTCCGCAAGGAAATTTCGTCCCGCACTGATTCGCATATCCCTGAACTTGATCGGTTTGTCAAAATTGAAAACGGAGTTCGCTTTAGTGGAAACAACCGGATTTATAACTTCGTAACTGAGCCGCTCCTCCATATTCCGCCGGGTTACCACGGTACTGTCGAGAATCATATATTCTGGCTCAGCTTCAAACTTCAATTGGTTATTCAAGGTGTCAGACCATGAAAAAGCTGCTCCCTGACCGGTATGTTCTTTGTCAATAGGATGCAAGGATACGCCCGTTATTTGTACCGTATAGACTTTCATCGTATCCATGGCCTGCGCAGCCGTTCGATCCTGAACTCCCGAAACCGAACCGGCTTCTTCACAAGCGTGTGCCAGGAATACGAGGATCGCTATACCCAGCAAAGATAGCAAGCCGTTATGTCGATTGTTCAACGAGCACATCATTTCTCCTTCTTGTTACGGTTAATCGTGTTTCCATTCTGTTGGCACGATGTATAAACGTTGGATGATTACCATTCAGTAAATGTTTTATTTGAGCAATGTCATTTTTATGGTCCGACGATAAACCTGTCCGGAACCTTTACTTCTGGCTTTCATGCGCAGCATATACAGGCCGGAGGAAAGATTATCCGCCGTATAGGTCATTCGATGCGTACCTCTGGATTGTAATTGGTCCACCAGCGTTTGAATTCTGTGCCCATTCAGGGAATAAACCTCGATTTTAACGTGGGCCGCTTCATGAAGATCATAGGTAATCTCGGTGGACGGATTAAAGGGATTCGGATAATTGGGATACAGCCTGAAGCCGGCCGGTCCTTCAGACGGCTTTTCCAGATCGGAATTAATGGGAGTATACACATGAAACACGTCAGAACTTTTTGTTTTATCGGTTTCGTCCGTTGACTCCAGTCTCAACTGGTGATATTGTTCGACAACCTGCTCCAACGTATCGCCCTGTCCTATCTGCCTCCATAATTCGTCTTCCGACTCCCGCCGGTACCATGTGTGGGAATAAGGCTTGACGCCGCCGGAAACATCCGCTATCCACGTCTCCCTACCGCCGGCTCGCACGGTCGAAGGACCGCTTATTAATACCTCAAGAGGAAATGGAGGCCGAAAATCGGCAATGGTCGAGGCCGTCTCGGTCAAGACCCGTGCGTTATCGCTCTCCGCATCAGTTCCCAGCGGATCTCCGTTATATGTCACATCCGGGGTGGAAAAGAATCCAATGCGACTGCAACAGCTATTTACGTTATAGGCCATGATCGTCCGCCATTCTCCGTCCGGATACGTATAACCGTGTCCGTAGTCTTCATGCGGGTTAATCTCGTCTTCCGGATTGTGATCCGCTCCCTGTAAATGACCCACTTCATGCGCCAGCGTATAAACCGGTGCTTCGGCAAAATCGTATCGGACGACGGCAAAAGCCGTCGAAGTATCCGCCATAATCTCGTAAGCCTCGCCGGTAACCGTTCCCGTTTCGTCGGATTGAGTATTCGCCGTCAGCAAAACCACCACATCGGCTCCGTACTCGTCCCGGTAGTCGTGGACCTCGTCAATAAAACCATCCGTCGAATCCTGCAGCCTTCTCAAGTCCGTATCGGTATCACTCGATTCATTATAACTGATCTCACGGCTATGGACCAGGGTGAGATTAACGGGAATTCCGCTGTTCTCATAGGCGTTGTTGGCATCGGAAACGGCCGACTGTACCAATCCTTCCGGGTCGGCCACCTCGTCTGCCACCTCATCCGAATACACCACCATAATGCCGTGATCAATTTCTTCTTCCGCGTTCAGTAAACGGCTCTCGTTCACCTGGCTTTTTTTAGGATGTTCATCCTTTTTGAGATCGTTTGACCGCCCCGCCGAATCCGTTAGATTCAAACCACTGGGATCCATACGGGTTATCACATGGATGTTATTCACTCTGTTAGCGGGACCGATGATATCACCCAGGGGTTGAATCCGGTAGCTTGCCGTATCTGACAGGATCGTTCCGGTCAACCGCTCTCCACGCACCACTATTTTCAAGGCAGTCGAATCTTTGTGCGAATATCCCCGCCATTGATAATTACTCGAATCTCTCCAAATAACACGCTCTTGCACAAATTCAAGATTTGCCTTTCCCGGAAGTGACAAGGTCAAGGAGGTATCCTGTAGTAAATGTTGAGACGCCTTTTTTACCTGGACCGGCTGAATTGCCTTGTTATAAGGTCTGTTGGAGATGGTATTCCAAATATTTTCCATAGCAGGTGGCACGGGCAAGGTATCCAGGTTAACTCGGTTAAACAGTGAATCCGGCATATTTACAGGGCTTCCATCGACAGGAATATACCCTGCCAGCCCTATCCACATACCTAGCGCCAATAACCAACTCGCCTTCCGGATTGAATACATAAATTTTGACTTTATTTATAAGTTAGACGAACAACTGTCGAAATAGTTACAGAGCGGGCTCTATACTTAACTGCTCGCTTTCAGTTAGCAGCCGATCATAACGACTGATCATATTTTCCCAATCCAGCGGTTCCGCAATGGATTGTAACGACGGTTTGGGAAGGGGGTGGGTTTCTCCTTCCAGCAAATCTTTGAGATGATCAAAAAGCTCATCCTCGTTCTGGTATAATACGGGAGCGTGAAGAAGCGGATTTTTCAGAGTGTCGGGGACGAGCTCCGTATAATGCAGGCGATCCGGCAGCAGGGGATGACATCCACAGTAGATCGCCTCCAAAATGGGAATACAAAAGAATTCGTAATTGGCCGTGGATATAACGATATCACCCTGGTGCAGGAGTTTACTATAGGTAACGGGATCTTCGACATAGCCGAAGTGAAGTATACGCTCGCTATAACGCTTCCACGCTTTTTCAAACTCCAGGGGCTTATCGTGTTTGGTATCGCCGGCCAGGATTAGATCAAACGACATACCGATATCGTCAAGTCGATTCAAAACCCTGAAAAAGAGCGAAGGATTGCGGTCGAACTGCCATCGCTGATTCCATACGATTACGGGATTTTTATTATCCTCCCGGTTATCCGGCTGCCGATCAAACGATTGCAGATCGATGCCCGGGTAAAGCACGATACTCTTGTCCTCGATGCGGTCAATAGTATGGTGGTGTTTGTCGGCCGGATAGTTATCCAGGAAATCGGGCAGCGCTTCCAGGAAATCCTGGAGATGAAACTTTGAAGAGAATATAAGCTTATCCGCCGACAGAGCGCTCAGATAATTGATATAGCAGTACGTAAGGTCACGCTCCTCGCCCTCCGGCATGGGCTGGGTAAACTGGTTCTCATGCATGTACATAATCGTGGGTACATGGGCAAAGCGCGGATTGGTCAGGGCAAGGAAAGCAGGCAAATTGGTCATGCTGCTGGTAAACACCAGGTCGATCTGCTCATCCACTGTACTCGTTTTGGTAGCCAGTGTCACCGAATCTCCATGCATGCGCCATTTACCCCCCTGGCCGCCGAGGGTCACCGGAATGATATTGTGTGCAGAATGCTCAATTAGTCCATCAAGGAACGCTTTATGAGACCCTCGATAATAGGGTTCCAGTGCAAGTATATTCATAGAGTATAGTACTTCCCGTGTGTTTTGATCGAATTAAAAGAGGTCCCGCTGAAGGACCTGGCTGACTACCCAGATCATCACAGCACAAGTTCTTCCCTAAAACCTTTTCAAACAATTAACCGAAACGAGACTGGATCTCTTCCAGGGGAAAATATATCAGGGTGGGATTATCCAGTGGATCTTTATAGGGTTCATCGCAGGCAAACAATTGGTCTATCAAGGTTTCCATCTCCCATTTAGTCAGTTCCCGTCCCCTGTTTATAGCCGCCTTGCCGGCAAAAGCGATGGCCACTTTTTTTCGTGTGTTCAATTTTACATTATTATCAAGTCGCTGATATTGCTGCAGGACGGAGGTAAGTACCGACTTCTCGTCTCCCATATCAATATCGGCCGGAACGCCCTGCACCATAGCGGTATTACCGCTCATCAATTCCACATTAAATCCCATTCGCTGAATAACCGGCTGGAGTTCCTCCAGGAGCGAAAAGTCCGTCGCCGACAATTCCACCGTCTGAGAAAACAACAGCTGTTGCGTGCTGGGAAGGCTCGACTCAGCTGCCTGCAGGGCTTTTTCGTAGATTATGCGCTTATGCGCCCGATACTGATCGACCATACACATACCCGACCGGGTCTGCGTAACGATATAGGAGTTATGAAGCTGCCAAAATTCCTTATTCCCTTGCTGCTGACCGGGCTGTTGTTTCGAGGAAGAACGGTGGTTTTCCGATTGTTCCTCACGGCCTGTGCCCTGCTCTTCCGGCTGATAAATATCACGGGCGATCTGCTTTCCGTCTGTCTCTTCCGACTCTTTATTAATGCGACTTGGAAAGCGCAAGGGTTGATTTTGAGAATTGCCCGACCTGGAGGTTCCGGAGGGAAACGGCATATCGGATCCAAAATCCCGGGAAAAAGATTGGTCTTTCTGTCCGCTTTCCCGTTTGCTGTCCACCTCGGGCACCATAAAATACTGGTTGATCGCTTTTTTTACGACGGATTTTGTAAGCTGAATAATACTCCGCTCATCCTCAAACTTCACTTCCATTTTCGAGGGATGTACATTGACG
Organism: uncultured Balneolaceae bacterium; assembly: GCA_964421495.1. GTDB lineage: Bacteria > Bacteroidota > Rhodothermia > Balneolales > Balneolaceae > CAJXOW01. The sequence goes on from CAYQXO010000013.1 coordinate 15,564, forward strand.
TCGACCTGGGCGGGATCCAATTCCAGAAAAACGGAAAAAAAGGGATATTCCTTCGGCCCCGTCCACGCATCGTAGATATTGAGGATCACATACTTTAAAAAATTGTGCTGAAAGGGCCGGCCATTGACGAACAGAAACTGTTCGCCCCGGCTTTTTTTTGTCAACTTCGGATCCCCCAATATGCCGTAAATATCTACATAACTGGTTTCCTCTTCCACTTCGATGAGACTGGCCCGGTAGTTCGAACCGAATATCTCGGTTATGCGCTCTTTGATCGGCTGGGGAGGCAATTCATAAATGTCGTCGGCGTCAGCCGTCAAATAAAATCCGATATCGGTATTCGCGATCGCCTGTTGCTGGACGACTCTTAAAATATGACGAAATTCCGTGGCATCCGTCTTGAGAAACTGGCGACGGGCAGGAACATTGTAAAACAAATTGCGCACTTCCACGGAAGTTCCGTCATCCGTGGAGGCGGGTTCAAAGGTCCGTTCCTCCCCTCCCCAGATCTCGTACTTGTGACCCACTTCATCTTCCACGCGCTTGGTCTTGAGCGTAACCTGCGAGACGGAGGCAATCGAGGCCATGGCCTCGCCCCGAAACCCCATTGTTCGTATCCTGTGCAGATCCTCTACCGCTTTAATTTTAGAGGTAGCGTGGCGTTGAAAACAGGGTCGGATATCGGCTTTAGCCATACCGCAGCCGTTATCAGAAACCTGTATCAGGGTCCGGCCCGCGTTCTGGATATAGATTTGTATTTGGTCGGCGCCGGAGTCGATGGCATTGTCCAACAGTTCTTTTACCACCGAACTGGGTCGTTGAATAACTTCGCCCGCCGCTATTTTGTTTGAAATTTCGGGCGGCAGGTGTTGTATAATGGACTCTTCGGAATCAGATTCGCTGCTCAAGATAGATCATCAAATTTAAAAAAGTTCTCGATTGCAAACCTCAAAGTACGGTAATCAACCAAACTACAAAAGCCAATGCCAGGGCGTACACCAGTACGGAGCGTCCCTGATGGGTTTTCCGATAGGAACGATTGATTTCGATGCGGTTCGTCCCCCTCCGATCCTTTTTGGGATCGTAATATCGAGGCTTGTAATCAAACCGCTTTGCCTTTGCGCGATAACCAAACATCGGTCGTATCATAATACAGCCCCTTTAATTACGGGTTTTAATGTAATATAACAGATGATAACTATAAATGAAGTTACCTTATTATGAATTAAACCAAAAATCAATGTAAGTTACCGAAATATGTAATTATTGAGGCCGACTTGCACGCTGTATTTATTACCTCTACCTTCACCCATGAAATCACAGTTTCAAGATATCTTATAAATTAAAAACGAACAACTTTTTACGCCTATGAGCTTCGACAACATTTCACCCCCCAAAAAAGGAAATATCATTGAAAAAAAGTCGGACGGCACCCTTGAAACGGGTAATCATCCCATCATTCCCTTTATCGAAGGTGATGGGACCGGCGTTGATATAACGCCCACCATGAAAAAAGTATTGGATCAGGCCGTCGACAAGGCCTATGACGGCGAACGAAGCCTGCAGTGGTTTGAAATTTATGCGGGCGAAAAGGCTACAAAAGTCTATGGTGACGATGATTGGCTCCCCCAGGATACCCTGGATGCCATTAAACAATACACGGTGGCCATCAAGGGACCCTTGACCACGCCGGTCGGCGGTGGTTATCGATCCCTCAACGTCGCTCTGCGACAAAAGCTCGACCTGTACGCATGCGTACGGCCGGTCAAGTATTACCAGGGGACTCCAAGTCCGGTCAAGCAGCCCGAATTAACCGATATGGTCGTTTTTCGGGAAAATACGGAAGACATTTATGCCGGAATTGAATACCAGACCGGAACACCGGAAAACGATAAATTGATGAGGTTTCTGCAGGAGGAGCTCAATGTAACCAATATCCGTTTCCCGGATACGACCTCGCTCGGAATCAAACCGGTGTCGGAGGAGGGAACCAAGCGACTGGTTCGGTCGGCGATTAACTTTGCCCTCGAAAACGATCGAGAAAGCGTTACCCTCGTCCACAAGGGCAACATCATGAAATTTACCGAAGGAAGTTTCAAGACCTGGGGATATGAAGTCGCCAGGGAAGAATTCGACGCCGAGGAATTCGGTGGAGGTCCCTGGTGCAAACTGCCCGGCGGACTGGTCGTCAAAGACGCCATTGCCGATGCCTTTCTCCAGCAGATATTAACACGGCCTGATGAATTTGATATCATTGCCACGCTTAACCTGAACGGCGACTACATCTCGGATGCCCTCGCCGCAACAGTGGGCGGTATCGGCATCGCCCCGGGTGCCAACATCAATTATCAGACCGGTTATGCCCTGTTCGAGGCGACACACGGTACGGCTCCCAAATATGCGGGTCAGGACAAGGTAAATCCCGGGTCGCTCATTCTCTCCGGCGTGATCATGTTACGGTATATCGGATGGGATGAAGCAGCGGATCTAATCGAAAAAGGGCTGGAAGCCTCCATCAACAACAAGCGGGTCACCTATGATTTTGAACGATTGATGGACGATGCGACGCTGCTTAAATGCTCTGAATTCGGAGATGAAATAATTAAAAATATGGAGTAACTCCCAAAATCCCATCATGCAAACACGTGCATAAGTCTCCATATACTGAATCGCTTATAACCCCGTCGCCCGAAAAGGTGGCGGGGTTTTTCAATTAAGCCCTGTTAAACATTTAGCTGTCCTTTATTCCAGAGCCTGGTAAAAGGCGGGATATTCGGAAAGCGGGGTCTTTAGCTCTTGCCTCACCGTTTTAAAGGAAACATGGGTTCTGACAAAACTCACCCATCGATGCTTTTGTTTCCTTACGACCTGCTGTCCGACCGTTGCTCTTGTATCCACAAAGGAGATAGCATTACGCAAAGACAGGATAAAATCGGGATTTTTCAGCTCCTCAAAAGAGGAAGCCCCCTTCTTAATCAAACTTGTGCGCAACCGTTCCAGCGAATCGTCGACGGCACGGCGCAGATCAGATTGAGCGTTTTCCCGGGCCAGATGCAAACTTTCGGTCGAATCATTAGCAACAGCCATACCGTAGCCGTAAAAATTGGCCGTATCGGAAGACACACCTCCTTCCTCTTCATACCACGGCGGGTATATGGAGGGGGCCTCCTGGATCTCATCTTCCATTTTTCCCGGTCTGTCCTTCTCAAGCGCCTGCTGTTGACTGCCACAACCCGCAATTACCAGTATCATTACCATACTGAGCCAAACTCCGTACATCCGCTGATACATAAACCACGTATTAAATTCCGATTACCGTTGTAAAGTATAGCTTTTAGCTTTGTGATTATTGAGCTCTACAAATAAAGAAACTTCGTCATTCTGATCCAGGCTATGCCGCAATCTTTTTTTGAAGTCCGCCAACCGCATAACTTTCTCCCCATCCACTCTTTCAATGACGCCTCCCTTTCTCAGACCGGCTTTCCAGGCTTCTGATCCCAAAAACACATCTGTAATGACCAACTCATTTTGACGGGAATCTTCCGGCTTAGCCAATGCCATTACCGTTATGCCGAGTTCATAGGACTGAAATTGCTCTCTCGTCCGATCCGATTCCCACTGTCTTTCACGCGGCTCTTCCCTGTTTTTCGTCAGATATTCAGCAGTCTGCTCTACACTCTTCAACTGTACCTTTTTCTCCATCTGTTCTCCGTCACGAAACAAGGTAAGCCGTATAATGTCGCCCGGTCGGTGCTCGGCGATTTTTTGTTGTAATTCATTCGCTTCCTGAATCGGTTCTCCGCCGATTTCAACGATTGCATCATTTACCCGTAAGCCGGCGCTTGCAGCGGAACTTTCGTCCAATATTCTCAATATTTCAACTCCATAGACCTTATCCATTCCCAACTGTTTGGATCGCTCAAAATCTATCGCTTCCATTTCGATGCCCAGGAAAGCTCGCTTAACTTCGCCGAATTCAATTAGATCCTGTCCCACTTTAATCGCCAGGTTCACGGGCACTGCAAATCCATAGCCCTGGTAACTGCCACTCTCGGATGCGATAGCCGTGTTAATGCCAATCAATTGACCCTCTGTATTAACCAACGCCCCCCCGCTATTACCCTTATTTATTGCGGCATCCGTCTGTATAAAGCTTTCCACCCTCAAATCATTTTCCATATCTATAATCTGCACATTACGGTGAAGAGCACTGACGATTCCAGCCGTGACCGTAGATTTCAAGCGAAACGGATTTCCAATCGCCATTACCCACTCTCCCACCTCAATATTATCGGAATTCCCGATCGTAATGGCCGGAAGCCCGGCTGCCGGAACCTTGAGAACGGCCAGATCCGTACTGGGATCCCGACCGACTACCGTTGCCTCATAACTTCGCTTATCGTACAAGGTCACTTCAATTCCACGCTCCTCTGCCCCCTCGATGACGTGATTGTTGGTTAGTATATACCCATCCGAACTGATGACCACTCCGGATCCAACCGTTTTGACCTTTCGATCGGGAAACAATTTATCCAGCAAATTATCGTCCGATCCCTCGCCGCGCCGGTCGCTTAATTGCCGGTCCCGGATGGGCACCTCGGATTCGATATAAACCACGGACGGCCGTACCTGGTTGACCACCTCTTTCATTAAAAAACGGGCATCCATTTTTCCCAGGGTGGAATCCGGTATTAGCGGACCGGCATCTTTTTTTACCTCCGTAACTTCCACCCTCGAATGAACCGGCTGTGATTCATCCTGGTACATTGCCAGAATCGTACCAATCAAAATCCCCGTAAGCAGCAAGAGGAACCCGGTTAAATAATGGTCACGTTTTTTCATAATTTACTCCTGAAGTATCTGTTCGAATATTGCATCAGACGTACGGTCTTTGATACCCTCTAGATGATATTTAAGATAATTATCCAGATAATCAATCAATTGTTTTAACTCGCTGTTACTAAAAGGTACTTTGAATAACGTGGAAGTCCGAGCGTTTAATGCCAATTTAATATAATTGACTTGATTTCCGGTTAAATCGTAATTATGAGACGTTTCTCGCTCCGGTAAAACGGTTCCATTTTCAATATTTAAAAACCAGGCTTCCCGCTTATCTTCCGGATCAGATACCGTTTGTATGCCCACTCCCATAATTTCACATAAACGCAGCTGGACGTAGGGGAAGACCTTGCGAACTTCGGCTTCCGTTTCATTCAACCACTCCAAAAAATTGCGGGTAAACCCAAATAATTCATCATTTACCTCTCCCTCCTGCAACAGTTGATCAATTAATTCTATGGAAATGGTCATCAAAGCCATCTTTTCAAAATTCTCACGCAACGCCGGCGTCTTAACCAGGTAACTGGCTTCCTTCAAGGTCTGAACCGATCGGGATGATTTGTAGTAATAAACGATTTCCAGTATATGTCCCACTTCAATCAACCCGCTGATTCGTTTTTTCGGTTTCTTGGCCCCGTGCACCATAAGTGCCAGTTTTCCGTGTTCCCTGGTAAACGCCGTAACGATTTCGCTGGATTCCTTGAAATCGATCGATTTGAAAATTATGGCGGGAGATTTAAAAATCATTGGTTATCATCTATAAAATATTTATATCTTTTCATTCCCTAAATTTAGCATAAAAACGGTTTGATTTGAAAATAGTAATTATCGGAGCAGGTGAAATAGGATACGAGCTGGCAAGTACGCTGTCCCAGGAACAGCATGACGTAACGGTACTGGACCACGATAAAAATGCATTAAACGTGGTTGAAGAAAACCTGGACGTCCTCACTAACGAGGGAAATGCCACTTCTGTGCGGGAACTGGTTAAAGCCGGAGCCGACCAGGCCGACATCGTAATATCCGTAACGAGTATCGACGAGGTCAACATGATCTCCTCTATGATAAGCAAGCGGCTCGGGTCCGAGATGGTCATCGCCCGGGTGCGAAACGACGAACTATCGCGCGAAGATGCCCCCCTGAGCTCTACCGACCTGGGAATCGATGTTTTAATTCATCCTGAACAAAGTGCTGCACACGAAATCGTCCAACTGCTGAAGCGAAGTTCAGCCAGCGACGTCGTGGATCTCGCCGACGGCAAAATGCAGCTTATCGGAATTCGGCTCGACCGCGATTCTCCGCTGATCGGAAAATCGCTCGCGGAATACGCCTCGGAATATTTGAATATTACCTTCCGGGTTGTAGCCATAGCCCGCAAGGGCCGGACTATTATTCCGAAGGGCGCCACCAAGTTGCAAGCCCTGGATCAGGTATTCTTTATCTCCAAAATGGAACAGGTACCCGAGATCATCGAAACCACCGGGCGCAGCGAAACCCAGATCAACAGTATCATGATTGCCGGCGGTACGCCCATCGGCTCCATGGTCGCCCGGGAACTGAGCAGCGGAAAAGAGGACTGGTCTGTCAAACTGATTGAACCGGATTATGAAACAGCTTCCGAGCTGGCTGCCGAATTGGAGAATGTACTGGTTTTAAACGGTAACGGCACCGACCCCGACCTGCTGGCTACCGAGGGTATTCGAGATACGGATGCATTTATTTCGGTGACGGACGACGAAGAATCCAATATTATTTCCTGCCTGATGGCCAAACATATGGAAGTCAAAAAAACGATCGCCCTGGTCTCCAAAGGCGACTATATCCCCCTCAGCCAAACGATCGGGCTGGATGCGGCCGTCAATAAAAAACATGCGGCATCCAACGAGATACAGCGCTATGTCCGCCGCGGCAAAGTGATTGCCGTCTCCGCCCTGCAGGGAATTCAGGCAGAAGTACTGGAACTGAAAGTGAGTCAGAATACCAAATTCAGCAATAAACCCCTGCACGATCTAACCTTTCCCGACGGCTGCGTGGTCGGCGGGATACTGCATGACGGTGAGGCCGAAATTGCCACGGGCGACTCGGTCATTGAACCGGATGATCACATCATTATTTTCTGTCTTCCCCAGGCTGTCGATCAAATAACCGCTCTATTTCAATAAGGAATCAGCATGTCCAATCCATTCCGCTTTTTATCACAGGTCAATTTACTTGCCGCTCTGGGCGTCCTTGGAGCTTTTGTATTTTTTCTTGGCTTTGCCCTGCTCACGCCCGCGATTATAGCCTTGATTTACGGAGAATCCACCTGGTTTGCCTTCCTGGTTTCTGCAGGTATTGCATTTGTACTCGGCGGAATACTGTATAAAAACTTCAAACTGGAGCAAGAACTGCGCATTCGCGAAGCTTTTATTGTCGTAAGTTTTACCTGGCTGTTTCTCTCGATGGTGGGAGGTCTCCCCTTTGTCATATCCGGCGTACTGCCGAGCTACACGGATGCCGTTTTCGAAACCATGAGCGGACTGACCACCACCGGAGCCACGATAATGGGTGGTGTAACCAGCGACCAGATACAAAACCCCTCCATCGAATCATTGCCTCACAGTATTTTATTTTGGCGCTCCCTCGCCCACTGGCTGGGCGGTATGGGGATCATCGTCCTCTCCATCGCAATTCTCCCTCTCCTGGGTGTTGGAGGGATGCAGCTTTTTCAGGCCGAGTCGCCCGGGCCCACCACCGATAAAATAACGCCACGGGTCCAGGAAACCGCCAAGCTTCTGTGGAGCATCTATGTTATTTTTACGGCGGCCGAATTTCTGCTGCTTTGGGCCCACCCCGCCATGGACTGGTTCAATGCCATCAATCACGCCTTCTCCACCCTCGCTACGGGCGGTTTTTCCACGTTGGGAAACAGTATAGAAGGATTCAACTCGGCATACATTGATGCGGTCATAACAATCTTCATGTTCCTGGCAGGCATTAATTTTGCCATGCATTACCGACTCCTCTCACGAGACTACAAAAGTTTCTGGAATAACCGGGAAATCCGTTTCTACTCTTTAATTGTGTTCCTCGCAGTTTCCGCTATCAGCATCTCCCTCTTTATTGAACAAAACGGTTATTCTCTGCTTGAATCGCTTCGATACGGGGCTTTCCAGGCTGTTTCAATCACCACGACGACCGGCTTCGGGACGGCCGATTACGAATTGTGGAACAGCTTTGCCATATTCATGCTCTTGCTGCTGTTCTTCACGGGAGGATGCGCAGGATCGACGGGCGGCGGAATCAAAATGATTCGCTGGCTTATCATGATCAAGAACGTATTCCGTGAAATCAAGCAAATCCTGCATCCCAAAGCGATTCTGCCGCTGCGCATCGGACATAAAACGGTTGATCCTCATATACAGCGGTCGGTTCTCAGCTTCTTCCTGCTTTATATGTTTGTTTTTGGACTGGGGGCTCTTTTCCTTTCTCTCATGGGATTCGATATTATTTCGTCGATGGGAGCCAGCATCGCTTGCCTTGGCAATATAGGTCCCGCATTCGGAGAGTTCGGGCCTACCGATAATTATGCCCAAATCCCCTATATAGGTAAATGGATGCTTATTCTATTCATGATGATCGGGCGCCTGGAGCTGTTTACCGTGCTGGTACTTTTTTCTCCCGCCTTCTGGAAAAGATAATGATCAAGTATGTACCCCTGGCCCGTATTTCGCTGCGCGGGTATCGCTTCGCTCGGTGCACTGCGTGGGTAACGCTTCGCCTTGTTATGCACCTAGCCCGGATTTCTCACCAAGAAATCCGGGCTGGGAGTCTGTCGGGCTTATACAAATCTACTGCAAAAAATCCGGGTTATTCCATAAATTCAATCTCTTTTTCGGGCATATCTCGTTCATCCACATACTGTTCATCTTCGGCGTAGACAATCATATTTCTATCTTCCAGCCATTGTATGATAGCCGGCAGAAAAATCAGTGCAGTTAGAAGGGTCATTCCAATCCCAATTACCGCGAGTTGACCGATGGAGCGAAGTCCCGGATGATTGGTAAACAGAAGACCTGAAAAACCCAGCATCGTCGTTACTGAACCCATAGAAATATGTTGTCCCGTACTTGAGAGGACCGACCACATGCTGCTATGGCCTTCCTCACGATAGCGGAAAGCGATGTGTACTCCGTTATCCTCGCCTATGCCCAGGATAGCCGGCAAAACTATCAGGTTGTAGAAATTAAACTGCATACCGAATAGCATCATAATACCAAACGTGCACACAAGTCCGACAACCAGCGGAATCAGGGATATAATGGCCCATCGAAGTGAACGGAAGGCGGCTATCATAAACAGAAAAACCAGCAGGAGCGTGCCGGCTACCATATAGGGACTTTCTTTTCTCATCAGTTCAAGCATTTCAGCCGCCACGATAGACGTACTGGCCGCATAAAACTTTTCCCCGCTGTCCAGTTCAACCACCTCCACATCATTTTTAAACGCTATGGATTTACGTCCGTCGGAAAGTCCCACGCTGGGATAGACCATCACAAAACGGCCGATTTCTCCATCCTTGGTCACAAATCGATTCTTCAAATAGTCCGGAATTTTTTCAAAGTCCAGCGCCTCCGTCGTTTGCGCGGCCTGGCGGAGCTGTTCCAATTCCTCATTTTCCCTGTCCTTTAAGAATGAATCCTGCAACAACTCCCTGACCTCGGCTATCCGCTTTAATTTTTGCTTCACCGACCTGTCCGAATTAGGATAACGCTCCTGCAGGGCCTCAACATCCTGTATGGTCGGGCTGGTAGTATCCTGCCTCATTCTCTCACGTAGCTTATCCACAATCTCAATTACCTGTTCATCCGTATCCGCCAGGATATAAGCGGCATTACGTTTACCAGAGGAAAATACCTGGCTGGAGAGCTGCCGGAATTCACGATATTCCTTAAATTCAGGTTCCAACTCTCCAAATTCATATTGAAAACTCAGCAATTTATGATTGTAGGCCACCAACGTTACAATGACTGCTCCGAGAACAACAAGGGAGCGTGCAAAGGGAAATCGACGTTCAACTCGTCCCTTCTTATTCTCTTCCAGACGCTCTTTAAGTATTATCCAGTTAAATTTTTCAAACAGGACCAAAACCGAAGGCAGTATGAACATCATCGAGAACAGTGCCAGAAGAATCCCTGTTCCGGAAATAAACCCAAACTCCGAAAACCCCCGAAAATCCGCAAACATCAGTACATACAAGGCAGAGGCGGTGGTCACGGCACTCGTTACAATAGCTGACCCTGTATTGAAATAGGTTCGATGCACGGCGTTATATATACCCAGACCCTCCGTTCGCAACTCGATATAGCGGGCATAAAAGTGTATGCCGTAATCAATTCCCAGCCCAAACAGAATCACAAACAATACAGAAGTCATCGTATTTAACGATCCCAGCACCAAATAGGTCAGCCCAAACGTCCAAAGCAGACTAAAAACAAGGGGAATACCTATCACCAGCGCCGGTATGGGTATACGCAGCACATGTTTCAAAAAACCATTTCGCTGCTCCCGATTCGACTTCCGGTAATTCCAGTATTTTTTAAATGTAAAATAGAACATGACCAGGAGGATGACTCCCAGGATACCCGAGGCGAAACTGTTCTTCACATCCGTTATAATAGACTGGAACTCATTGAGATGTCGTTTCAGGCGCCCCCCCGCTTTGACCACCATTTCCTCATTATACGTTTCGGGCGACATAGAGGCTATAAGAGAATCGTAATCGGCAAACATATCCTGCAGATACTGGATATCGTTTTTTGAGCCGTTGGGATAAAAATGCAGAACCATGACGGTACTGTCATCACTGACCGGATAGCGATCGGGAATGAGCGATTCGTACGCTTGTTGAAAACTCTCTAGCTGCTTGTCATTCCCGTCCGTGGTATCCTCCTCGAGATCCACATAAAACGGATTGGCCTGTAACTTTGCTTCCTCGATCTCGTCTTTCAGAAATTGCTTTACCTGCTCCAATTCTTCCTTCGTGGCAAAGTATAGCGCATTATCTTTTAGAATCTGCACGTCCTTTTTAAACTCATACCGGTCGAAGTAGGCCCTGTTTTGCTTATTATAATGCAGGTCCATCGACTCCTCGACAAGATCTTTCGCAAAACGCCTGTTATCCTCGAAACTGGGAGACTTTATTGCAACCTCCAGCGGGGTTTCACCTCCCACGGTTTCTTTAAGCTCTTCCAGGGCCTGTACGCTTTTATAGGAGTCGGGCAATAAATTCGCCAGATCGGTATCGATACGTAATTGCGCCGAATAATACCCTCCGACCACGGCCAATAGTAAAGCCACAAAAATCACCGTAAACGGACGGTGGTAATTCAGGGACAAGAGCGGTCTTAAAAAATTTAATACTTTATACATAGATTTTTGGATCTACCATATTTCTTTTCACTAACTAGACTCGTACATTGACACGCGTGGTAAAGCCGGAAAAATCTATCATAATTGCTAAACACAATCATTGACCAGGAATCTCCCGGACTTTTATTTGGGAAAACAGCTTTTCAAACATACGCAGTTCGCACCTTGAAATCTCATATCACCAAGTTTATATCCCGTGCAGTCTTAGCGCGTAACCCAGCGTGACATTTATTATATGTATGAAAATATTCAACCCTTTTTTTATGGATCATTGCATTTCAGATTCCCTCTAACGAACAACCCTGTTAAATCTTTTTCATAATTGAAAAATCGTTCATGATCTCTCATAAAGTAAATAGGTAAGAATATACGCGTTAATGCACAAAAATATTTTCGGACCATGCCTAAAAATCGAGTACAGCTATTCTTTGAAGGTATCCAAATAACCTATGAGGATGCTCCCTATCTGTATATACCGATCTCCATCGCTTTTTTGGGGACTATCGGGGCATGGGGTGCCTGGGGGACCGTCGCTCTGTTGTGGAGCATTTTTGCCGTTACCACCTTGCTTATTCTGGCCACCCAGTTTCATTTATACCGGTCCACCCAAAAGGATCTTGAAAATCAGCAAAATAAAATACAGGCCTACTTTTCTCTGTATTCTTTTATCGATTTCAAACACAGCCTCCCCCCCATGACCGGTTGGGCAGCTACTCCTGAACTTGCACTGACCCTTTATGAACAGATTATCGATGCCAGGCCGGATCATATGGTCGAAATTGGCAGCGGCATCTCCACCCTGATCGCCGGTTACGGGTTTAAACAAAATAACAAAGGCACGGTTTACTCACTAGACCACGACCCGGACTTCGCCCAAAAAACCCGGGAACAATTGGAGAAACACGGATTAGGCGATTTTGGACGGATCATTAATACTCCACTGGTACAACATCAAATGGACGGAGAAGCCTGGCACTGGTACAACCTCGAAAATGTTGACCTTCCCGAGCAAATTGATCTCCTGCTGGTCGACGGACCTCCGGTTAAAACAAGTAATAAAGCCCGCTATCCGGCGCTTCCCCTTCTATACGAGAAATTAAGTGATCATGCGGTCATCATACTGCATGACGCGCACCGAAAAAGTGAGTCCTCCATTATTGAAGAGTGGCTCAGCAAATATCCCGAGTTCGAAAACTCTCTGCTCGATACGGAAAAGGGAATTGCCATTCTGAAAAGATAAATCAGGACCAAAGGAACTTCAGGCTGATCCATTTCCGGAATTTTCTCCAGTCCTCATCAGTAATGGTATTCGTTAGTAATCCGATCGTCATAAACAAAACCAGGTAAACCGGGATACTCCACGTTAACCCGAGCAATACCTGCTTTTCCTGCAAAACAAAAAATCGGCTGTACCACACGGGTATTCCCGTCAGGACAGCAATACCCAGCACTCTGAAATAAAACGGAAAGGGCAACACCTTATAGAAAGGAAGCTCCAGATGTCCCCCGATCCGCCGCAGCAAGACCATCCAGTTATAGAGATTGGCAATCAGGGTCGATAAGGCCGTTCCGACAATTCCCCATATCATCGTAAAAGGCACGCTTAAAATAATATTGGCGACCACCAGGTTAATGCTCATGTACATTACCCCCTTGGTATCTCCAAATGCCTGCAAAATACTTCCATAGTGCGTAACCCGTATCAGTACGATCAAATTATAGATCTGAAAAGGCAGGACTGCGCTTTCATACGAGTTGCCCTCCGATTCGGCTATCAAGGATATTAAATCGGGGGCAATGACAATGGACAAAACCGTCAGGGGCAATACCATCAAACTCACTTTCTCGATCCCCCGATACCACAGGCTAAGCAGCTCGTCTTTCTTCGATTCCAGTTCCAGGCTCACGTATCGGCTGATCAGCACGGATCCCACTGCAAAGGGAATCACTCGAATTATCGGGACTTCCTGGGCACCAATCTGATACTCGGCATACACGGCGGCCGGTAGTAAAATGGATACTACAAACTTGTCAACATATTTATTCATTTTGTTAACCAGGGAAGACATGCCCAAAGGAACGGAAAAATTTACTTGTTCCCAGACCGTAACCCGATCGGAGATGCGCGCATATCCCGGTAATACGATATACGCCCAGATCAGAGAACCGAAAAATCGCACCACGGCGTAAAGCAGTAGTCCATATACGGCGATGGTCAACGAATATCCCATCGCTATAGGCAGTATTAAACACCCGAACGTGAGCAGGCTTGTTAGCATCTCATACCACGCCGAGTCTTTCTGGCGATCTGCGGCCAGCAAAACATTGGTCAACGGCCAGGTAGGCACCTCCAACACGGTAACCAAAGCCATAACAGGCAACAAGTCCTTCACTTTTTGAATATTGGTCGGGTCCCAATTACTCAGGAGGGTGGGACTAAAATAGGCTACCAAAAGTACCGCAATACCGGCTATAAATCCTGTAAAAGCCAATATCCCGCACGTCTGCAAGACAAATCCCGTCCGGGCATTTTTGGAAACCCGCTCAAAATAGTAGAAAACACTTTCGGGAAATCCCATAGTGGCAAGATTTCTGGCCACCTCGTGAATCATCAATAAATATCCGATGATCGCGAAATTCGTTTTGGACAGGAGCTGCACGGTCGCGACCACAATAGCCAAATCCAGCACGGTAGTCACAATACGCGCAAAAACCACGACCCCGGTTTTTTCCGACAGTGATTTCTGCTGATCCATTATTCCGTGTATTTATCTAACATATGTGCGAGTTTTGACGTGCTCGCCTCCGCACTGTACTGGCGAATCTTATCTCTATCGGGCCGTACCGCTACCGGAATACGTTCCTGGTTTCGTTTGGCCCTTATACATTCCATCAGTAATTCGGCAATCCGCTCAATCTTGCTTCCTTCAAATTGAACCCCTGTCCCCGTCTCCTCCAGGATTTGAGCAATTTCCGAATTAGGCGCTATCGATAAAATGGGCCGCTCTGCCGCCAGATAATCCCATAATTTAGCCGGTATAATATCCGTGCGGGAAGGATTCGTACTCAAAAACAAAAGATCGGCCTCTCGCATAACTTGCAATCCCTGCTCAACCGGTACCGGATCATGAATTTCGAAACATCCGTGGACTTGTTTTTTCCGTGCGAATTGACGATCACTCTCGGGAAGCGGACCGAAGACATGAATGGCAATTCTGTTGGCAGCCGATGGACGAAGCTGTTTTAATCTTGCTAATATCCGAATGGTAGCCCGGGCGGAGGATAAACGGCGAAAACGTCCAAAAAACAGGAGATTCAATTTATCCTCATCTACCTCCAAACCCGGTTTGGGATTTAGGGTCCCAAAAAGATCCCGGTCAAATGCGTTATAAAGGGTGGCCGTCTGTAAATCCAGATTACCGTAATACTGTTCGTAATTTTTTCTTGTTTGATCAGACGTAAAGGTAAGAAGCGACGCTTTCTTTATCCATTTTTGTTCAAGCCACTGATCCACTTTATTGGCAAACGCAGATCTACGTTTTAATCGCATATCCGATACCGTCCACGGATCTCGAAAATCCGCTATCCAGCCCATATCGGGATGCTGTTCCTTTATTTTCTTGCCCACCCAGTGAGCGGACCACGGATCCCCCGTACTCCACACCGCATCCGGTTCCACTTTTTGGACTATCTTCCTTATAACACCCCATTTCAAATGAAAAAAAGGAAGCCAGGTATCCACGGGAAAGTGTTTATCAATCCAATTAGCCACCGTTGCCTGCACACCGTTTTTTGAAGTAGATTCCCCTGACTGCTGGCTTCCAGATTGATTCGTACGGTCAAGCGGAGTGGACAACTCGAATACCGAAATAGCATCCAGAAATTTTTTTTCCTTCTGCGTTAAATGTCCCCGTGCCTTAATCGATAATACGTGTGGATTCCATCCAAACTTCCTCAGATGAATGGCAAATTTAAAGGGACGTAAAGCTCCAACCCTGCGACGCGGCAAAAAATACGGAGCAATCATTAATAATTTCTTCAATGCACTGACCCTTTTAGCAATATTAAAGGTTGCTAGCCTGGATTTCTCACCAAGAAATTTATTTGTGAGAAATTCGGGCTAGCCCTGGGAAGTTGTCGGACATTCACAAATCCATGAAAGAAAAGCATTAACGATGCCTTCAATAATGGGTTCCCTCCAAACGATTCATCCTTGAGAGCAAATCATTTGTTCCGTTGGTCAATTGATGCCAAGTTTTCTCGGCAAAGGTAAAGAAGGGCTTTTTCTCGTGATACCAGCCAAAATGCAGGCAATAGGGAGTAGTTTCCAGGTAATCCCCCTTCCCTGGAATCATAGAAAACAATTTGATGAGCAGATTTCGCAGAAAGCTGTTTTTCAACCCCCGTAAATTATAAACAAATTCATCGCAGTAGTACGTACACTCGACATACTCGAAATCCGGATCGTGAGAAGTCAAGTCACTGATATAATCCAATTGCGGACTTGTATGCCCCTGCAACCAGGGGTAAACGGGAATATCCAGTTTAGCCATAGCCATAGCCAGGCTCCACTCACACGACTCCTCGCTTCGCCCGTGTTCGAGGGTTCGACTGCTGAAATGGGTCTCATCCTTCCGGGAAAGCATTTCCTGGGCCAGCATACATACTTTTTTTGTCGTGGTATAATCCCTCGCATAAATCATACCGGTCTGGACCCGACTTAAATAGGTCAACCCGAATCGGTTCAAGGTTCGGCGCCGGCGTCTGAAAAAGATATCGGCCAGGATCCCTATATTTTTGGGGGCTCCAAAAAAATTGTCCGACACCTGGGTTCCGGTAATCGTAAAGGGATGGGGTTCCATGGAATGCCACAGGGGATCCGGATCCTTGCACCATATGATATCGCTGTCCAGAAACAGGTTGCGATCAAACACCAGGTATTCATGCAGGTTATGCTTAAATCCCACGATAGAGGCATGGGATGGAGCCAGGATATGGATTACATCGAAAACATCGGTAAGATCATGTTCCTCTAAATATTCCTTATGCCGCTTTTCACAGAGGAGGGCCACGGGTCTTTCAGGATCGTGACGACGCAGGGAAACCACCGAAGCAACGGCCGATTTCAAATACTTGAAATCGCCATACGTAGTATAAATATAACCTTCCGGAGCCAAATTTTGTCGTTTTACAGATCGTAGCATTAGGGCATATTAAATTCTTGGCTTAATATAAGTCTAAATTTCAGACTTAAAAATATTAGTCTGCCACTCTTTTACGTAGCGTAGCCAGCAGGTGATCAAATCCCTTTTTTCGAATAATGTTCTGGAAAGACCGGCGATAGGAGGCAACGGTTGAAACCTCATCAATAATCATATCGGTCACCACCCACTCCTCAGATTCTTTATGCATGCTATAATAGACTGGCGTGCGCATATCCTCCAGTTGAGCTATTGTTTTCACAAAGGCACTGTCGTTTTCAACCGCTATTGTGCGATAGCTGACGTCAGCCCGATAAATATCGAGTTTATTCAGGGATTGATCTCGTACCACTTGCGAGAAGAGATCCACGAATTCATCCCGCCGCTCTGTCGAAAGCGTATCAAATGTACTCTGCAGTGCTTTTTCGGCCATCAACCGGTAATCGACAATACTGTTAATAATATCTTTTAAACGATCGCGCTGCTGCTCGGTATAATCACTGCCCTTCGGACCCAGTAAATCCTTTATCTCCCGGTCACGCTCTTCCAATAGTTGCCGTATTTTGACACTGTCTTTCGTTATTGATCCGTCGGCGGCATGGAGGATCGGGGGGAACAGCATCATGCACACCATAACGGTTAATAGCACCATGTTACCCGAAACCCGTTGAAAACCGGCGCTCAACTTATGTGCAATTTCCTTCATATAAGCTATTCTTTGGGTTTAATAAGCTAGTAAGTGAATTTGTAACGTAAACAGCAGGCATAAAATTACGAATCTGCAGCCACGCCGTTCAAAGGCAGGCCGGCCGAATGGTATAATTCAGCCACGTCTTTATTAAATTGAAAGATGCGGCGTTTCATATCCACTTCCATTTCCAGTTTGGTTTTCAGAGATTCGAGCAGGTCCTTGACCTCTCCCATTCCCAGGTCATAATCCAGTTGTTCCTGCTGCAGCCATTTTTTACTGGTCAACAGGGCCTCGTCCGTATATTTCATTTTTGCCTCAGAAAGACTGGCCTCTTTGTACTTTTCGTTAATTTCGATTTTAATTCCCTCGGTGGCCGCCCTCTTCAGGGAACGAGCTTGCTTATACTGAACCTTTTGACGCTCAACCTTATTATTTATTTCATTGAAATTCAGATTCTGGCGTATCCCCAGACCGAATCCGGCTGTAGCGTAATTGGTATTATTAATTATAAAAGGATTTTCCTGTCGGGGTCGGTTCGGAGTATTGGCGTAGCTGGCGGTTAACCCCAGGAAAAGAGAAGGTAAAGCCTGGGATTTTTGTGCCTCCACCCCATATTTAGCAGCTTGAATTCCCGCTTCTATGCGTTGTAACTCATACCGGCTTTCCATGGCCTGTTTTTTATAATACTGAATTTCGCGAATCTTTGCCGCAACTGGATCCAGAAAACGATCGGTCGGCTCATACCTTATTGAATCTCCGGTGTGCAACACTTCGCGCCAGGTGCGCCGTATAAAATCTCCCTCCTGCTTTACTTCTGCTGCGCGTATTTGGAATCGAGACTTATAGACCCTGAATTTATAAATATCTGACTGATCCACCTCATTTTCCTGGTCCTCCTCCCAATCCTCGATTCTATCCTCTATTCTGTCAATCTGATTTTCCGCTTTCTCCAGCAATCGTTGCACTTCCATAATCATGAGTCGACTCTGGTAGAGTTCGAACAAACGAAGGCGCAGATCGGCCTGCTGCTTGTTTAACTCTTCCCGGGATGCCCGGGCTCCCGCTCGCGCTGCCTTAATAGCATTATCTATCGCACCCCAGGTAAATATGGGTTGTACGGCCTCAATTTCAGCCCGTGTAAATACGGCCCAATCCTCCCAATTATTCTCCAAATTGGGATCCAGATAATACTGTCCCTCGGGAAGCGCATTTCCATTAGGCAACAGGCTATCGCTTTCCACCCCGGGTATGAGACCATGTTGTGTGGATAGTTCAATTCTGGGAAGCAGCCGCTGATCCTTTGCTTTTTTGACATCCAATTCGGCCAATCGCGTCTTTTGTTCCTCAAACTCAATCTTCCCGGCATTTTCCAATCCCCGCTTAATAAACTCTTGCATCGATAACCTGACCGTATCTTCGGTCTGGCCCATCCCTTTCAACGGGGAGAGTTGCAGACCAACTAATACAGCAAAGCCAAAAATGACCAGTTTTGTCGTGGAATCCATATTTTTATGAAGTGATTCGTATTATCAGTATAGTCTGTCATCGGATAAATGGAAACGGTCGATCAACCACTCTTACGAGGTCCTTTCAATGCATATAACAGCTTCACCCAATGCTTGTTACAGTGTCATGGTCTCAAACCATATTATCCCAGACAAGAACAATCGATAGGTACGCCAAGCCGGGTGTTTTGCATTTATGCAAAGCCAGGATAAAAGAATAGCCCCGTTTCGGGGCTTTGGCTAAACGCCGGTAGCGGAGAGAGAGGGATTCGAACCCCCGGTCCCGTAAAACGGGACAACGGTTTTCAAGACCGCCGCATTCGTCCGCTCTGCCATCTCTCCGATTATGCTTAAACCGGTTTATTAACGCAGTAAAAGTAGCCCTAGTGCTTAAAAGGTGACACTTGCCAGAATAGAAACACCTGATAGTAAGAATAGACCTGCTATCTAAACCGGGAAATGAAAAAATACCTTAAACGGATTACGATTCGCGCAGTGCTTCAGCACCCGAAGCAATTTCCGCAATTTCCGTCGTAATGGCTTCCTGACGGGCTTTATTATAATCCAGGCGCAGTTCTTCCTGCAGCTCCTTGGCATTTTCAGTAGCATTATCCATGGCCGTCATCCGAGCTCCCTGCTCGGCCGCGTTCGAATCCAGGATAGCCGTCCACAACTGCATATTCAAATGTTTGGGTAAGATGGAATCCAGGATTTGGTCGGCATCCGGCTCGTAGATATAGTCAATACTCTTTAATGAATTCTTTTCTTCTGAATGGTCGGTCAGCTTGCCCGGATCAATAGGCAGAAGCATCTCCACTCGCCGCTTCTGCGTTAAAGCGGTTACAAATTCATTATACGCCAGATAAACGGCATCATAATTACCCCTGACAAATTCCTTGATCACGTCCTCCATAATATTGCAGGCGTTCCCATACTGTAGCTCGTCAAAAAAGCCCACATGGGATTGATCGATCGGGTATTTACGCCGCTCAAAATACTTGCTGGGTTTCTTCCCCAGGGTATACAGGGAGAGCTTCCTCTCTTCAAGATGACGCTTGAAATTCGATTCTACCTTGGATTGGACGACCTTAAACAGGTTGTTATTGAAAGCGCCGCAAAGCCCTCGGTCAGACCCTATTACAATAAACAAGATACGCTCCGTAGTCGCCGGTTCTCGCAGCAAGACGTTGGTGCCTTCCGCATTACGGACCAGCCGTCCAACCACTTCACGCATTTTTCGTGCATAAGGACGAGTGGCAATAATGCGATTTTGGGCCCTGCGCAATTTCGCGGATGCAACCATCTTCATGGCCCGCGTTATTTTCTGTGTATTCTGGACCGATTCAATCCGGTTCCGAATGTCCCTTAAATTAGCCATGGGTTAGGATGCTTGCTGTTCAGCTTTTTCTTGCTCTTCGGAGGCAGTCTCTTTCTCGGCGTTGATCTGCTTTGCAACCGATTCAGCTATTTCATTCATCTTCTCGGCAAAATCGTCGCCGAGCTCACCGGATTCGGCCAACTTACTCATCTCTTCATCATACTTAAAGTTGATGCGCTCGAGGTATTCCTGCTCGAATCTGCGAATATCCTCCTTATCGAGCGCTTCCAGCAGACCCGCATCATTGGCATACAACAGGGCAATCTGCTCTTCAACCGGCAGGGGCTCGTTTACATGCTGCTTCAGCAGTTCAACGGTGCGTTCCCCTCGTCGAAGTTGTCGTTGCGTACTGGGATCCAGATCCGAACCAAACTTGGCGAAAGCTTCCAATTCACGGTACTGGGCCAGATCGAGTTTCATGGTACCGGCAAGGTCTTTCATCGATTTTACCTGGGCGGATCCACCCACACGGGAAACGGATGTACCCACGTCGATAGCTGGTCGGACTCCCGAGTTAAACAAGTCGACATCCAGAAATATTTGTCCGTCCGTAATGGAAATAACATTCGTCGGTATGTAGGCCGACACATCGCCTGCCTGTGTTTCGACAATGGGCAAGGCTGTCATGGAACCGCCTCCTTTCAGTTCAGATTGGAGTTCCTCGGGGACATTATTCATTCGTCGGGCCACATCATCATTTTCTATTATTTTTGAAGCTCGCTCGAGAAGGCGGCTGTGAAGGAAGAAAATATCTCCCGGATAAGCCTCACGTCCCGGCGGCCGCCGTAGTAACAGAGATACTTCGCGATAGGCATCCGCCTGCTTGGAAAGATCATCAAATATGACCAGGGAATCTCTCCCGGTATCGCGGAAATATTCACCGATGGCCGCACCGGCAAACGGTGCAATATACCGGATCGGCGCCGATACACTGGCCGGAGCCGAAACAATAGTGGTGTACTCCATAGCACCGTTATCCTCGAGGGTTTTTCGAACCTGCGCCACGGTCGATCCTTTTTGTCCCACGGCAACATATACGCAATGGAGCGGTCGATCCGTATCCTGCGTTTCCTTCTGGTTAATAATGGTATCAACCGCAATGGAGGTCTTACCCGTTTGGCGGTCACCGATAATCAACTCTCGCTGTCCCCGCCCAATCGGTATAAGCGCATCAATCGACTTGATACCCGTTTGAACCGGTTGCTCAACCGGCTCACGATAAATAACGCCCGGCGCTTTGCGATCCAGGGGCATTTTTATTTTATCTCCCCCGATAGCACTCTTTCCATCCACGGGTCGACCGAGCGGATCCAGCACACGTCCCAGGACCTCATCACTCACATCAATAGAAGCAACGTTCTTAGTTCGCTTCACCGTATCGCCTTCTCCAACCGCACTGGCAGATCCGAAGAGTATAATACCTACGTTATCCTCCTCCAGGTTAAGCACCATACCTTGTACGGGATTCCCGTCCTGGTCAATCGAGTCGGGAAATACCACCAATTCGCTCGCCTGGACTTTCGAAAGCCCGTATACCCGGGCGATGCCGTCTCCCACTTCCAATACGGTGCCGACATCATAGACGTCCGCTTCATCCTCAAAACCTGAAAGTTGCTTTCTTAAAATTGCCGAAACTTCGTCGGGTCTAACTTGACTCATTATGTGCGTTTCTTCTTTTGCTAATACAGTTTAAAATTATTCGGTCAGGATGGATTATACGGCCGGTTGCATAAACTGTTCTTCCAATTTATCCAGCTTGTACCGGACGGTTCCATCAATGACCGTATCTTCGATTCGTACTGCCACACCGCCTATCAACGACTCATCTATATGGAAATGCGACTCCACCGTCTTTCCTGTGTGCTTTTCGAGGGCCTCCGTCAACTCCGCTTTTTGATCGTCGGTAAGTTCGTAGGCCGTATGGATATCCACCGGTTGAATTCCGGCATATTTATTGTACTGTTCCATATAGGCCGCGGTAATTTCGTGCAGTAATCCTTCCCGATTTTTCTGAACCATCAAATCCAGAAATAAATACGTGGTCTCCCGCACGTGCTCCTTGAATATCTGCTCAATTACCTCCGCCTTGTCCGACTTTTTTACAATCGGACTGCGAAGAAAAAGGATCAGTTCGTGCGAATCATCCAGCGTATTTTTGATAAATTGGAGATCCTCCATAATCTCTTCCACCAGGTCTTCTTCTTTGGCAACCTGGAGTAGCGTGGAGGAATATCTGCGTGCCGCCTTGGTTATCTGCATCGTTTAATCAGTTATTGGATAGATTGCTGATATAATCATCCACCAGCTTCGCATTCTTCTCCTCATCCAGCTCCGCATTTATAATGCGCGAGGCCGACTCGATAGCCAAACCGGCCACTTCGTCCCGCAGTTCATCAAGCGCTCGCTTTTTTTCCTGCTCGATGGTTTCCCGGGCATCCTCCAGCATTTTATCAGCCTCTTCTTTGGCATTTTCAATACGTTCCTGGCGCAACTGTTCGGCCTCTTCGATGGCCTCCTTCCTTATCTCTTTTGCCTTCTGTTCCGCTTTCCTGAGTGCCTCCTCATTCTCCTTGGATATTTTCTCCGCCCGGTTCATTGCCTTTTCTGCAGCCTCAAGGGAGTCCTTGATATTTTGTTCACGCTCTTCAAGTGCTTGCGTAATAGGGCCCCAGGCAAATTTCCAGAGCAGTCCCAGGAAAATAAGAAAGGTGATTAAAATCCAGATGGCCAGTCCGAAGTCTACACTTAACAGACCGCCACCTGCCAGTAGAACAGTCATAACAGGTTAGTAATTTTAAGATGGATAATTATTTAAAGGCCAATATAGCGCACACGGCTTCACCGAAGAGTGCAACACCCTCGATAAGCGCAGCCGAAATAATCATTGACGTACGTATATCATTCGCTGCTTCCGGCTGTCGTGCACTTCCTTCCATCGCACCTTTACCGATAAGGCCGATACCTACACCGGCTCCGATTGCGGTTATGCCAGCTCCTAGTCCTGCTGCTAAATATGCAAATTCCATGTCGTATCTTATCTATTTTGGATTATTAGTTATTGTATGTTTGAGCAAGTGTTACCTCTAAAGCCACTTCACTCAAAAGATGCTGTTACGCAAATGTGAAATCGTGGTACTTCCCGGGAGTTGGTCGGACTTGCACAAACCCACTGCAAAAAAGCCCGACAGACTCCTATGCTCCCGCATACTCTACCTCTTCTTCATGTTCATGCTCTTCCATGGCCATTCCTATGAACAGAGCCGAGAGCATGACAAATATATAAGCCTGAAGCAGAGCTACAAACGCTTTAATGATATAAATGAATACTGCAAATGCAATCCATAAAATGGATGACGTATAAGCAACTGCAGGGCCGAACATATCGGCGAAAACAAAAATCAATCCAATTATACTAAATATCAATATCTTTCCGGAAAGCATATTTGCAAAAAGTCGTATGGCCAGTGCAAACGGTTTGGTAAAGAGTCCGACAAATTCAATCGGCATCATGATCACCCGCACCCACACCGGAACACCCGGAAACCAGAACACTTCCTGCCAATGCTCCTTGGAGCCATTCACCTGGGTAATAACGAACGTCAACAAAGCCAGTGAGGCCGTCACGGTCACATCGGCCGTAGAAGACGTTCCCCAGGGCAACAAACCGAGCAAATTCATGAAAGCAATAGTGAAAAATGCAGTAGCCAAATAAGGGAGAAATCGCTTGTAGTGTTTGTCCGGAATATTCTCCCTGACAATGTCATCCCGAATAAATATAAAGGAAGCTTCAAACATATTCTGAAAGACTCCCTTTGGCTCTTTATCTCGTCCGATACCTTCTCTATAACGGCGGGCCAGCGGGATAAAAATCAACATTGTGAGTAATGCACTGAACCAGAAGAATAAAAGATGGGTGGAAATGGAAAGATCCAGCGTAATGTGACCTTCGTCGGCCGGTACGATCTGGTGATCCTTCGAGGCGAAAGTCTCGCTGGCAGCAGCCGCTGTAGTTGATGAGTATGCGTAGAGTTGACCGTCATACAAAAAGATACGGGGAAGTTCTACAACACCGAACGGCAATGGGGATAAGTCCCATGCATAATGATTCTGAACCTTGCTTAGTATGTCAATTCTGTTTTCGTCTTTCTGATCGGCTGATTCATCACTCGCATTTGCAAAATAAACTCCGAATGACAGTATTACCAGCGTTAACAGCAGCCTCCTGAAAAAAGGTCTCATCAACTTTTCGTATCCGGTTTTGACGCTTTTTTGTTTAGAAAATAAATTTCGATTACAGAAAAAAGAATATAAGAAATAAAAAGACTCACTGTA